>JBDTPM010000283.1:0-16819 GCA_039932695.1 Gallionella sp.
CGGCGAACAAGGTGTATGACGGCACCACTGCCGCCACGATAGGCGGGACGGCTTATGTCGCAGCGCTGGGCACCGACACGGTCAGCGTGAGCGGCAGCGGCAGCGGTGACTTCCTGGACAAAAATGCCGGCACAGGCAAAGCCGTGATTGTCAACATCGGTGGCTACGCTCTTGGCGGTACGGATGCAGGCAACTACAACCTGGCTCAGCCGGTCGGCGTGAAAGCCAACATCACCAAGCGAGTCCTGACATCGACCGGTGCGCCGATCGCGGCGAGCCGTGTCTATGACGGCACACTTACCACCTCGATCAGCGGTGCCGCCTTGGCCGGTGTGTTGGGTACAGACATCGTTAACCTCGGCGGACTGTTTGCGGACAAGAACGCAGGTGTAGCCAAGTCCGTGTCGCTTACAACCACAGGAAATGATAGCGGCAACTACAGTGTCGCACCAGTGGCAGGATTGACTGCCAACATCACCCAACTGGCGCTGACCGTGTCGGGTACTCCGATCGCGGCGAGCCGGGTCTATGACGGCAAAGTCGCCACCACGGTCAGCGGCGCCTCTCTGGACGGAGTGCTGGGTGCGGACAGCGTCATCCTGGGCGGAAACTTTGCGGACAAGAACGCCGGCACAGGCAAAGCCGTGTCACTGGTGCTGACAGGTACGGCCGGTGCGAATTACAGCATCGCTCCGATACCGGGCATCACCGCCAACATCACCAAGCGCGATCTGACCATCACCGCGTTTGGCGTGAGCAGGATATATAACGCCGGCACTGCTGCGACCGTCAATCTGGCCAACAACCGGGTCTCAGGCGACATCCTCACCACCGGCTACAGCAGCGCTGCCTTCCTGGACAAGAACGTCGGCACCGACAAGACCATCAACGTCAGCGGCATCACGCTGGGAGGCGCGGATGCCGGCAACTATGCTTTCAACACCACGGCGACGGCCACTGCCAGCATCAGCAAGCTGAACATCGCGCTAAAGGGTGTCACCGCGGCGAACAAGGTGTATGACGGCACCACTGCCGCCACGATAGGCGGGACGGCTTACGTCAGCGCGCTGGGTACGGACTCAGTCATTGTTCAAAACCTTCCTCATATCCTTGTTTATGGCAGCGATGCTGCCTTCCTTGACCAGAACGCCGGCACAGGCAAGGCCGTGATCGTCAATATGGACTTCTACGCTCTGAGCGGAACGGATGCAGGCAACTACAACCTGACGCAACCGATCGGCGTGAAAGCCAACATCACTCCCCGCTCATTGAGCGTCGCTGCTGATAATCAGAGCATGCCTTTTGGAAGCTCGCTTCCCGCGCTTACATATACAGTCGGCGGATTGGGATTGGTTGGCGGGGATACCATGGCCAGCGTATTTTCCGGCGGGTTGTCTACCCTGGCAAGTTCGACATCGGCCATAGGTCCATACTCGATCACACGGGGAACGCTGGCAACAAATTCGAACTACACGATCACTACATACGTAAACGGAGTACTGACGATACAATAATATATGTCCATTCGATTGCTCTGACAGTCTTGGCGCATTCGTTGATGGTATGCTGAACGTTCGATGAGGAATGTCCATACTCAAATAAAGCCGGTTGTGCTGACGGTATTGCTGTTCGCACAGCTTGGTTCTGTTGCATATGCAGCCCCGCCTGATTTACCCGATGCCGGTCAGACGATGCGCGAGCTGCAGCACCAACCTGAATTGACTGCTCCCAAAGCGGTCCCCCCGCTGCGTATCGAAGAGCCCGCACCAAAAACCCAGACCACTGACGATGTACGCATGATGGTGAAATCCATCCGCGTTTCCGGCAGCACGGTGTTCACTGCGAAAGAACTGGAAGCGTTGCTGGCCGACCTGATCGGCGGAGAACACTCCATTGCCGAACTTGTGCAGGGAATCACGCGTATCACCGACTACTATCATGAACGCGGCTATGTGGTGGCACGCGCTTATCTGCCACCGCAGGAGATCCGCGACGGTGCGTTGTCGATCGAAGTGCTGGAGGGCCGCATAGGCGAACAGCACATTCACAATCAGTCACGACTATCCGATCAGCGTGCCAACGACTACTTGCGTGGCATCAGGAATGGCGATGTGTTGCTGGCAGCGCCTGTGGATCACGCGATATTGCTGTTGAACGATACACCGGGCGTGGGGGTGGCGCGTGCCACCCTGCAACCGGGCGCCAGCGTCGGCACGACTGACCTGGTGATCGAGTTGGATCCTTCCGTCCCCTATGCCGCCAGCATCGAACTGGATGACCACGGCAACTACTACACCGGCGAATATCGTATCGGGGCTGCGCTGATATTCAACAGCCCGCTCAAAATGGGTGATCAGCTCACCTTGAACGCATTGACCAGCGACCAGAATATGGATTATGCGCGCGTCTCATACTCGGTAGCGGTCGGAGGCCGAGGATTGAAACTGGGTGCGGCATATTCCGGTACCAGCTATCGCCTGGGTAAAGAGTTCTCAGCTACTCAATCCCATGGTACAGCCAGCAGCAGCAGCCTGTTCGCTTCCTACCCATTCATGCGCAGCCAGGCCGGCAATCTATTCGGCACGGTTAGCTGGGAAAAGAAACAGCTCAGTGATGATACATTCGCCAGTACAAGCGACAAACAAGTCCTGCTGCGCAGTTTTGGATTGAATGGCAATCATCAGGACACCCTGGGTGGTGCAGGCAACACTTCGTTCGACCTGACACTGGTTCAGGGTCGCCTGAGCATGGATGCCACCTCATCGGATTGGTACTCGTTGTTGCAATATCAGCTTACCCAAACCAATGGCGCATACCACCGGATTGCATATAACGTGCAGCGTCAACAGCGACTCACCGACACCGGTTCGCTGTCATGCAGGGTATCAGGGCAGCGCGCCAGCAAGAATCTCAACTCCTCCGAGCAATTCTCTCTGGGCGGGGTGGATGGCGTGCGAGCCTACCCGCAAGGAGAAGCCAGTGGAGACCAGGGCTGGCTGTTGAATCTGGAATTGCGCCATGGATTTCAGCCTGCGCTGCAAGGGGTGTTGTTTTACGATGTGGGTTCAGTGGATATCAAACGCAACCCCTACACGTATGTAGCTAATATCCGCAACCTCTCCGGTGCGGGGATAGGTGCGAATGCGTATCTGGCCGGAGTGCAGATCAAAGCATATCTGGCATGGCGCACCGATGGCGGGCAACCCACTTCCGAGCCTGCCTCGCTGAATCGCAATCCCAGGTTGTGGTTGCAGCTGAGCAAGCAGTTCTGATAAGGTGTTCCCTCGCTGTACTTCTTAACCAGACCTGAACAGGAGCAACGATGTCTGCATTCGCGTTTTACCGAAAAGTAGTGATGTTGAATTCTGATGTGCACCGCAATCTTAAGTTCGCTACCGACAAGGTCGACTTTTCCTTTGCCCGTGACACCACTGCCGTACTGATGGCCGGCGTGGAGTTTGCCGAAGCGGGGCGCGAATATCCCATCGTCTTCATACGCGGGCAGGATCAACAGATGCGCCCGGTCGCTTTGCTCGGTGTGCGCCAGGCGGAGAATCTTTTCGTCGATGAAAAGGGCTTGTGGGACGCACGCTACATCCCGGCTTTCGTGCGCCGTTATCCTTTCGTGATGGCTGAGGGCGGCGCACCCGGGGAGCTGGTGGTATGTATAGATGAGGGATGTGCGGCGCTGAACTCCGACCATGGCGAGATCCTGATCAATGCGGCAGGCGAGCTGGAACCGCGCATGAAAGAGGTGATGCAATTCTTGCAGAACTTCCAGCAGGAGTTCGCCCGCACCGAATTGCTCACCAAGCAGCTCGATGAACTCGGCCTGTTCGTGCAGCAGGGTGCCCGCTTCGATACCGCCACCGGCGAGACCTATCAGCTAAACGATTTCTACCTGATCGACGAAGCCAAATTCGGCCAGATCGCGGATGACAAATTGCCCGGCTTGTTTCGCAGCGGCGCACTGGGCCTGGCCTTTCTGCACCTGGCCTCGCTGGGAAATCTGCGCAAATTGCTGGACCGCGTGTCGGCCCGATCTGCGGCGGAAAAATCAGCATCCAAAGACAAGAATAAACCGCTGCACTAGACGGCAGGGCCCGCCCGTTTGTCAGCGGGCATTTGACAGCGGGGCTGAATTTTGCCAAGCTATGCCCATGTTGCGACCCATCAGAAAATTTGTTGCAGTACTTTTGGCCATCTGGCTGCCGCTGTTCAGCGGCAGCGCGCTGGCTGCTTCGGTGGCCATGCAGACGACCAGCGGCGATTGCCATCCGGTTGCTGCGCAAGCGATCCAACATCACGCACACCACGTTTCAACATCCCATCATCACGACCAGATTTATCACGACCAGATGGCTGCGAGCCATGATCAGTCACCTGGCCAGCAAGATCAGCAGAATCCCTCCTGCAAAGATTGCGGTGTTTGTCATTTCGCCTGCAGCGGTTATCTGGCTACTGTCGCCATCGATGTGACGGAAGCACTGGTCTTGGCCCAGACCTACATAAGTTCTACTACACAGTTCCAATCTTTTACTTCAGCTCCACTAGATCCTCCGCCTCTCTCCCGCGTTTAACGCGGGACGAGTCCGTCTGTTGATTCCCCAAGCTGGTTTTTCATAGCCTGATTCTCGTCCCGTAACGTGTGGCAGCCGCATGCGGCTGTCCGATTGCATTGCACTGCAAGGATGCGGAACATGAAACTATCTCTATCGATTTACGTGATGCTATACGCGCTCTGGCTGATGCCGGCCAGCGCTGCGGATGAACCAGTGTTGGGCAGCAATCTCGCCGGTTTGCTCGACTATGCGCGGGAGCATAATCCCGAATTCGCCGCGATGCGCTATGAGGCAGATGCCGCATTGCAGCGGGTGCAGCCGGCAGATGCGTTGCCAGACCCGGTGTTGCGTACCGAGTTGATGGACATCACCAATCAGGGCACTGATAAAGGCACGAGTTTGTTGCCGTCCCAAGTGGGGGCTACACGCTATACACTGATGCAAAGCGTGCCATGGTTCGGCAAGCGTGACTTGCAGCGCGAACTTGCCGAGGCAAGATACACCCAGTCCGGCGGGCAGGTCGCGGCGACCTGGGCGGAATTGGCTAGCCGCATAAAATCGGTTTATGCGATGCACTATTTTGCCACTGCCAGCGAGCGTCTGGCCCAGCAGACTCTGGAGTTGCTGGACAGAATGGAGCAGGTCGCCCAGACACGCTACGCCAACGGCATCGGCACACAACAGGATGTGATCCGCGTTCAGGTCGAGCAAACTATGTTGCACAGCGAGCTGATCGCATTGCAGAACGAGCGTCACCATACCCATGCGCGGCTCAACGCTTTGCTGTCGCGCCCGGTGAGTGCACCACTGTCTGAGCCAATACAATTACGCGCCATGCCTGCTGCCGCAAAATTGGACGAGACTACGCTGTTGGAACGCCTGGTTGCGCAAAATCCGCAATTGCGGATCGCAGATGCGAATATCCAATCCGCCGAAAAGAGCCGCGATCTGGCCTATGTCAACCGCTATCCCGGCTTCATCCTTGGAGTCATACCCACCCAGTCCGGCAACTCGATCAAGACATGGGACCTGATGGTCGAACTCAATATCCCGTTGCAACAGTCATCACGACGTTCGCAAGAGCGCGAATCAGAATCGATGCTGGCCGCCTCGACAGCACGCAAAGAGGCGCTGCGATATCAGGTTCAATCCGACTTGTCGGAGAATCTCTCCGCTCTGGAAGCGGCGCAGCGCACCGAATCTCTGATCGCAACGCGTTTGTTGCCGCAGGCCGAACTCACCTATCAGTCTGCGTTGGCAGGGTACGAGACCGGCAAGGTCGAATTCGCGATGCTGATCGAAGCGCAGAAGCAGATCCTGAAATCCAGACAGCAACAATTGCAAGCGCAGACCGATATGCAGTTACGCCTGGCCGACATTGAAAAATCGTTAGGAGAAGAATTATGAACATCGTCAGCAAACTGATCCTGGCCGTGTTGCTTTTGCTGGCTGTAGCCGCCACCGGATACTGGTTCGGCACACGCACAACTTCCGCTGTGAAGGAAGCGACGAGCACGGAAAAGGCCGAGCGCAAGGTGTTGTATTACCGTAATCCGATGGGGTTGCCGGACACATCGCCGGTACCCAGGAAAGATTCCATGGGCATGGATTACGTGCCGGTGTACGAAGGTGATCAGCAGTCATCCGGCGTGGTCAGCATCAATACTGACAAGGTACAGAAGCTCGGCGTCAAGAGCGAAGCAGCGACCATGCGCATTCTGGACAAGATGCTACGCGCATCCGGGCGCATCGAGATCGACGAGCAGCGCACCTATACCATCGCACCTAAATTCGAAGGCTGGGTTCAGCGTCTTTATGTGAACACCACCGGTCAGGCCGTCAGCAAGGGCCAGCCATTGTTCGAAGTGTACAGTCCGGAATTGGTCTCCGGATTGCGCGAACAGGCGCTCGCTCAGCAGGGTATAGCCGCGCTCAAGGATGCGGACGAAGATGCCAGGGACAGCATGCGGCGCCTTGCAGAGGCAAGCGCAACAAGGCTGAAAAACTGGGATATCGCCGACGGTCAGTTGAACAAGGATCATGTGACCTATTTTGCGCCGGTGAATGGCGTCGTGCTGGAGAAGAAAGCGGTACAGGGGATGCGCTTCATGCCCGGCGAGGTGCTCTATCAGATCGCCGACCTGTCAATGCTGTGGGTCATCGCTGACGTTCCAGAACAGGAGATCGCAGCGATCAAGGTCGGCGGCACAGCCAAGGTCAGCATGGAAGCCTACCCGGACAAGGATCTCGACGGCAAGGTCGATTTCATCTATCCGACCTTGAACAGCGCAACGCGCACGGTGCCGGTACGCATCGTGATCGCCAACCCGCATGGTCTGATCAAGCCCGCGATGTTCGCCCAGGTAGAACTTCCAACCGGGCACAAGGACAAGGTGCTGACCGTGCCGACCTCTGCCGTGATCGACAGTGGCAGCCGTCAGGTCGCGCTGGTGCAGCTCGCACCGGGACGTTTCGAGCCGCGCGAGGTCAGGCTCGGCAGCCGCAGCGATCGTTACGTCGAAATTCTGGCGGGTATCGCGGAAGGTGAACTGGTCGTCACCTCGGCAAATTTCCTGATCGATGCGGAAAGCAATCTGCGTGCGGCATTGGCTGGATTCGGCAGTCATGCTGCACAGGGTAGCACAGCGCCGTTGGCCGCCGGAAACCCCTTCCAGCCTCCCCAACCCCTCCCAGCCTCCCCTTATCAGGGGAGGAGTCAGGGAGGGACATCTGACTCTGGCCAACCCAAGAAGAAACCTGCCGCAGTCGGACATCAGGCGCAAGGCGTGCTTGATGCTTTCAACGGGGACGGTACGGTGAGCATCACGCACAAGCCGATCGCCTCACTCGGCTGGCCGGGCATGACCATGGATTTCGAACTGGCCAATTCATCGCTGGCCAAGGATATCCCGCCGGGCAGTGCGATCACCTTCGAGCTCGTCGAGCGCAAGCCGGACGAATGGGTGATCACCAGGATACAGACCGCGACGCAAGCTAATGCGGAACATAAACGCGAAGGGCGCTGACATGCTCAACTCCATCATAGCCTGGTCTGCACGCAATCGCTTTCTGGTTCTGCTTGCCACCCTGTTCATCACATTGGCGGGCATCTATGCGTTGCTGAAGACCCCGCTGGATGCGCTGCCGGATCTTTCCGACGTGCAGGTGATCGTCTATACCGAATATCCGGGGCAGGCGCCGCAAGTGGTGGAGGATCAGGTCACCTATCCGCTGACCACTGCGATGCTGGCTGTGCCGAAATCCAAAGTGGTGCGCGGCTTCTCGTTCTTCGGCGCGTCGTTCGTGTATGTGATCTTCGAGGACGGCACCGACATCTACTGGGCGCGTTCGCGCGTGCTGGAGTATCTCAACAGCATCGCGGGACGTATGCCAAAAGGTGTATCGCCCCAGTTGGGTCCCGATGCGACCGGTGTGGGCTGGGTGTACCAGTACGCGGTACTCAGCGAGAAACACAATCTGGCCGAACTGCGCACGATGCAGGACTGGTATCTGCGCTATCAACTCACCAAAGCGCAAGGCGTCGCGGAAGTCGCTTCGATCGGTGGTTTCGTGCAGCAATATCAGGTCACGGTCGATCCGGTGAGATTGCGCGCCTACGGAATTCCATTGAGCCGGGTATCTCAGGTGATCCGCGACGGTAACCGCGATGTCGGCGGACGGGTGGTCGAAATGGCCGAGACCGAATACATGGTGAGAGGCCTTGGCTATCTGCATGGCAAGTCCGACATCGAGAATCTGGTGGTGAAAGCCGAGCGCGGCACGCCGGTGCTATTGCGCGACATTGCGCGCGTTGAACTGGGACCGGACGAGCGACGTGGCATTGCCGAACTCAACGGCGAGGGTGAGGTTGTCTCCGGCATCGTGATGGCGCGCTTCGGTCAGAATGCGCTGGATGTCATCGCCAATATCAAGCAGAAGATCGCCGAAGTATCCTCAGGGTTGCCGGACGGTGTTCGTATCCAAGCTACCTATGACCGTTCCGAACTGATCCGGCGCGCCATCGACACCTTGAAGCGGACGTTGTTCGAAGAGGGCCTGATCGTGGCGTTGGTGTGCATGGTGTTCCTGATGCACGCACGCAGCGCGCTGGTCGCGATCGTGATGCTGCCGATCGGCGTGTTGATCGCCTTCATCGCGATGCGCATGCTGGGCATGAATTCCAACATCATGAGCCTGGGTGGTATCGCGATCGCGATAGGCGCGATGGTGGACGCGGCGATCGTGATGATAGAGAACGCGCACAAGCATCTGGAGCGGTTAAACCCCTCCCGTCCTCCCCTTGTCAGGGGAGGAGCAGCGGCTCCCTCCCCTGACAAGGGGAGGGCTGGGGAGGGGTTGGGTTTTGATGCCCGCGCCCAAGCCATCCTGGCCGCCTGCAAGGAAGTCGGCCCTTCGTTGTTTTTCTCGCTGCTGATCATCACTGTTTCGTTCCTGCCGGTGTTCACGCTGGAAGCGCAGGAGGGACGGCTGTTCGCGCCGCTGGCATACACCAAGACCTTTGCGATGGCCGGCGCGGCGTTGCTGTCGGTCACCCTGGTGCCGGTGCTGATGCTGCTGTTCATACGCGGGCATATCAAGCCCGAATCCGAGAATCCGTTGAACCGCTGGATGATCGCTATGTACCGTCCAATCATAACCGCCGTGCTGAAACACAAAAATGCCACTGTCGCGATCGCGATCCTGGCGCTGGGGTTGTCTGCCTATCCGGCGTTAAAGCTGGGTAGCGAATTCATGCCGACGCTCAACGAAGGCACCTTGTTCTACATGCCTGCTTCGTTGCCCGGCATGTCGGTGACCAAGGCAGCGGAGTTGCTGCAGACGCAGAACAAGATCATCAAGAGTTTCCCCGAAGTCGCCTCGGTGTACGGCAAGGCTGGTCGTGCGCAGACCGCGACCGATCCGGCGCCGATGGAGATGTTCGAGACGATCATCAATCTCAAGCCTGAAAGCGAATGGCGCAAAGGGATGAACATCGACAAGCTGATCGCCGAGATGGACAAGTCGCTGCAATTCCCCGGTGTCGCCAACTCGTGGACGATGCCGATCAAGGCGCGCATCGACATGCTCTCCACCGGCATCCGCACGCCGATCGGCATCAAGGTGTTCGGCAAGGATCTGAACGAGATGGAGCGTCTCGCCAAACAGATCGAGGCCGCGGTCAAGAAAGTTCCGGGTACCAGCAGCGCCTTCGCCGAGCGCATCACCGGCGGTTTCTATCTCGACATCGAACCGGATCGTGCACGTCTGGCGCGTTACGGTCTGAGCATCGGCGAAGTGCAGGACGTGATCGCCACAGCGCTGGGCGGCGAGACCGTCACCACCACGGTCGAAGGCCGCGAGCGCTTCAGCGTGAACGTGCGCTACCCGCGTGAGCTGCGCAGTTCGCCCGAGCAGATCGCGCGTGAGGTGCTGGTGCAGACGATGGACGGAGCGATGATCCCGCTCGGACAATTGGCGAGCGTGCGCATCAGCATGGGAGCGCCATCCATCCGCACCGAAAACGCGCTGCTCTCCGCCTACATCTATGTGGACATCCGCGAGCGCGACATCGGAGGTTATGTGCGCGATGCGCAGCAGGCGGTTCGTGAACAGGTTCAGTTTCCGCCCGGCTACTACGCCACCTGGAGCGGGCAGTTCGAATACATGGAGCGTGCTGCCGCGAAAATGAAGATCGTCATCCCGATCACGCTGCTGATCATCTTCCTGTTGCTGTATCTCAACTTCGGGCGCATCACCGAATCTTTGATCGTGATGCTGTCGGTTCCGTTCGCGCTGGTCGGCGGTGTGTGGCTGTTGTGGTTGCTGCATTACAATTTAAGCGTTGCGGTTGCTGTCGGTTTCATCGCGCTGGCGGGTGTTGCGGCGGAAACGGGTGTGGTGATGCTGATCTATCTGGAGAAAGCTTGGCAGGACGTTCAAGCGCTCTGCGCCAGTGAAGGTCGCTCACCGACGGCAAGCGATTTGCATTCCGCCATCATGCACGGCGCGGTGGAACGGGTTCGCCCGAAGATGATGACCGTGGTGGCGATCATGGCCGGCCTGTTGCCGATCCTGTGGGGAACAGGTACTGGCTCCGAAGTGATGCGCCGCATCGCCGCGCCGATGGTGGGCGGCATGGTCTCTTCGGCGGTGCTGACGCTGCTGGTGGTCCCGGCAATTTACGCGCTGGTGAAGGAAATGACTTTGTTCCGGGGGAACCAGAATCAAATTTCCCATAACGAAAAGGAACCCAAATGATCAGCGTTCTTCCCAATTGGCACCCGGTCTTCGTCCACTTCACGGTGGCCTTGTTGATCGTCGCCGCAGCGATCCACTTGCTGTCCCACTTCATGTCCAACAGAGAGCTGGCCAATCAATTGACGATAGTTGCACGCTGGAACCTGTGGATCGGCGTGGGCTTCACCCTGCTCACCGTCGCGGCAGGCTGGTACGCCTATAACACCGTCAACCACGACGCGCCGGCGCACATCGCCATGACAGAACATCGCAACTGGGCGATGGCCACACTCGTGCTGTTTCTTGGTGTTGCGGGCTGGGAGTATTACCTGCATCGCCATGGCAAAAACAAGGGCTGGTTGTTCACCGGATTGCTGGCGATTGCAGCGGCTTTATTGCTGTCCACCGCATGGCACGGCGGCGAGCTGGTTTACCGGTATGGTTTGGGGGTGATGTCCATGCCCAAGCCCGAAGGGCAGGGTCATACCCATGAGCACGGCGACGAGTCTTTGCAAGGTGAAAATGCGGATGGTCTTGCTCAAAGCCATGATGATGCCAGCGGCGAACATGCGCATGATGCAGAACCCGACCACAAAATTCCCGCTGCGGATGGCGCAGGCACGGCGCCCAAGGCAGGGCATACCCATGCGCCCGGTACGCCACCCCATAAAGATTAATGGCCGATTATTTTAACGTGATGAAAAGGAGCATATGATGAAAACGAAGCAAAGTGGAGTTTTAGAGAAGGTTAATGCACGCCTTGGCGAACGTTGTGCCGTAACTAAAAAGCAGATTTGGATGATTGCCCTGTTGTTGTCCGGTACGGCGCTGCCGGCGTTGGCGGAGCTGCCGATGACAGGCATGGAGATGAAAAAAGTAGCGGCACAGGCCAGCCATCAAGGTGCAGGCAAGGTGGTGTCCGTAGATAAGTCCAAACTCACCGTCAAGCTGGCGCACGAGGCGATCAAGTCGCTGGGCTGGCCAGGTATGACAATGGATTTCAACGTGATGAATGCCAAGCTGTTGGAGGGACTCAAGGCAGGTGATTTAGTTACGTTTGAACTCGGGCAAGGCAACAAGCCGGACGAGTGGTTGATTATCCGCATCACGCCGCGGGGTTCTAAGAAGTAGGGATCAATTGTGAGGCGGATTGAAGCGGAGAGCGTTATTGCCAACTGCGGTGAAGTCATTTCTTGCGAAATTACTGCGCTAGGGGGGAAGCATAGCAACGTGTTGCAAATCGTCCTGATCATCGTACGTGACTGCAATAAACTGTAACTAGAGGAGGCCATCATGGAAGGATTATTTTCATTGCTGTTATTTTCGGGGCTATTTTTTCTGATGATGCGTTTTGGCTGCGGTTCTCATATCGCGTATGGTGGGCACGGTCATCAACATGTCAGACACGTCGGGCATGACGATCAGGGCGCGACGGGCAGCGTCACCTATACCTGCCCGATGCACCCGGAAATACGCCGGCCATCGCCAGGCGTTTGTCCAAAATGCGGTATGACTCTGAAGCCGGAATAAAATCAAGAAGGAGAGCCATCATGTCCGGACAATGTTATAGCAGGCAGCAAGCAAAGTAATCGGGAGAGGTTGCCATGCAATACGTCTGGTTGCTTTGGTCTGGCGCGTTCATGATTCCATGGACGTTGCTTTATTTTTTCAAACCCGGCTACCGGCGGAAGATGTTGCATGTCAGTCTGGCGACCAGCCTGCTCGGCCTCAGCGAACCGATCTTTGTGCCGGAATACTGGAACCCGCCCACCTTGTTTGACCTCGCGCAACGCACCGGATTCGACATCGAAAGTTTTATTTTCTGTTTCGCCATCGGCGGCATCGGTGCGGTCATGTACAACGCGCTTGCCGACAGCGATATCGAAGCAGTTCCGCACGAAGAGCGTCATACCGGACGCCACCGCTGGCACCGTCTCGCGATGACGGCGCCGTTTCTGATTTATCCCGCGTTGTATTTTTTGCCGTGGAACCCGATCTACCCAGGCATCGTTGCGTTGGCGATCGGCGGAATCGCCAACGTGCTGTGCCGCCCAGATTTGCTGCGCAATACCTTGCTCGGCGGTGTTTTGTTCCTGATGCTTTACACAATCTTCATGCTGTTGCTGATTATTTTTGCACCAGGCTATATCGGGCAGGTGTGGAATCTGCCCACCCTTTCCGGGGTGCTGCTGGGCGGCATTCCGCTGGAGGAACTCGCTTTCGGATTTACGTTCGGCCAGTACTGGGCGGGTATTTATGAACATTTCACTTGGCATCGCGCCCGATCGAACATGGAGCGTAAACATGCTTCATAAATGGATGCATGAGAAAGGAGGACTGGAAAAGGAGGGAGTGGGACAGTTGTTTTCTGAATATTGCTTTTTAACCTGATAGGAGACGAATTATGAACAAGATTACGATCCTGGCTGCCGTCACCAGCCTGTCGATGGTGGCGATGCCTCTCTACGCCGACGATACGCATCATCCCGAGAACGCGCAAAAAACGACGGATGCCAAAGCCGCCGCCAAACCCACCGGACATGAACCGGCTGCCGATCAGCAGATCAAACAGTCGCAGGAAACCATGCGGAAACTGCAAGACCAGATGGGGAAAATCCGCCAGACCAGCGACCCAAAGGAACGCCACAAGCTGATGCATGAGCACATGCAGACCATGCAGGAAGGCATGAAACAACTGCGTGGCATGGGCGCTATGAAAATGCATGCTACGGCGAAAGCCAAAAAGATGGACATGGCAGGCGACGGCAAGCAGGACGGCATGATGATGGGCGACGACATGATGAAGATGCACGACATGATGGAGATGCGTATGGAGATGATGGAAACGATGATGGAGCAAATGATGCAGCGCGAGGAAATGCAGGGCGCCATGCCGCAGAAATAGCACAGTCGCAGCTTGATTCGGCAGTTGCGATTTGAATCAGGCTGCGGCGGTTCATTTGCATTCTGCTTCTTTGCTCGTCCAAAAAATTGGAATTCTGGTTTTGTTGGACATATTGACCTGTGTGGTGCGCATGAGTGTATCAATGAGGTGTGCTGTGAAAAAAATATGGACAGGAATAGTGTGGAACTACATACAGTGCCTTCGCACTGATTCGCTCAGGGTGAAACGCATAGTCTTACGCGCCGGGGAAATGGTGCTGAAGAAAATGTCCGCAGTTAAGTATGTCTTCGAGCTTATTTGCACGTGGGCAACGAGCATGAAAAGATTGCGCTTCGCGTTCAACGGCATTGTGTTTGCTCTTTGCTTGTTGCCGCCCGGTACGACATTCGCCACAGATGAACCCGGCGGACGCGAGATCCACGATCGGGCGGAGAACCTGCTGTGGGCGAAGACCATGCAGGGTGAATTCGAGATGACCATCACCACGCCGCGCTGGCAGCGCACGCTAGCTTTGCGCGTCTGGATGGACCGCCCGGCGCGTTCTTTCGTCCGCGTCTTGTCGCCGGCCAAGGAAGCCGGCATCGCATCGCTGCGCATCGGCAGCGAAATGTGAAAGTTGAAACCCTCTGCGACGAGCGGGACAATAGTTGGGCGCATGCACCACGCCCACAGGAAACCCGGATGAAACGAAATTTAATCGGAGAAACATCATGACTACTAATACTGAGCATCATCATGAAAGCGGAAACAACCCCAGAGGTAAATGGGTGCTTTACGGATTTCTTGCCGTCGCTGGTTTCTTTTTATATACCGAACACCGCGCCCATCTTTTCGGGATTCTGCCCTACCTGTTGTTGCTCGCGTGCCCGCTGATGCATTTTTTTCATGGCCACGGGAAACATGGTGGGCATGAGGGGCACGGTGACGGCGAAGCCCACAAATAGCACGAAGGCCAAACCTCACAAGGAGAAAAAAAATGACAACTTCATCCGAGCCAGCATACGGCCTCTGGTCGCTGGTGATCATCAACTCGCTGGTGTTCATCATTTTCGCCTTCAGCTTTACCAAGCCGAAAACCTCTCGGGATTGGCGTTCTTTCGGTGCGTTTTCGGCATTCATCGTGGCCTTGTTCACAGAGATGTACGGCTTCCCTTTGACCATCTATCTGCTCCTGCCATGGTTATCCAGGAATTTTCCGGGAATTGACTTTTTGTCGCACGATGCCGGCCATTTACTCGAAGACATGTTTGGTTGGAGCTCTAATCCGCATTTCGGGCCGTTTCATATGCTCAGCACTATTTTCATCTTCGCCGGGTTTATTTTGCTGTCGAATGCATGGAGAGTTTTATACAAGGCGCAGCATACCCATACTCTTGCGGTGTCGGGTCCTTATGCGCGCGTCCGCCACCCGCAATACATCGGGTTCGTCCTGATCATGTTTGGCTTTCTGTTGCAATGGCCCACGCTCGTAACGCTCGTCATGTTCCCGATTCTGGTTTACATGTACGTCCGGTTGGCGCGCATTGAAGAACGGGATGCGCTCGAAGGATTTGGCGACGAATACGCTCGTTACGCTCAACAGACCCCCGCATTTCTGCCGCGCATCGGCGCAGGGGGTTGAGGTCATTACTTGATGCAATCACCCATCGAGGAGAAGCGGAAATGTTAATCAAAGATGTAGTTTGCGGAATGCCAGTTGATGCTGACAAAAATCAGCTCACCTATCTGGGGGTGTCATATTCGTTCTGTTCCAAACAATGCCAGGAACGTTTTCTGGCAAATCCCCACCTGTATATCGGCATGCCCGGGCAGAAAGCGCCGAAACAGGAAGGGCTCTCGGTCATCAAGCAAAGGCGATTGCGTTTGGCGCAACCATTAACGCACAGCCAGGCAAAGATGCTGAGTGATGCGTTGCAGGCCATGATGGGGATTCAATCCGTATCGGTCGAGGGCGACTGCGTGGAGATCACGTATGACCTGCTTCAGGCGACTGCGGAACAGATCGAGGAGAAACTCGCTGAAATTGGCGTGCAACTTGGCGAGGGTCTGGCGGAGCGATTGCGCAGGGCATTTGTGCATTACGAAGAGGAATGCGAGGCCGGCAACATGGAGGTCCACGAGAACAAGCATATTCATCGGCATCCTGGGTAGAGAGGCAGTTGGTATGGATGCCGAACATATTATTCCGGCGATAGCGTTGACGCCAATCCGCTTCGCGGTATTGCTTGCCGCCGCCACGACGGTTTCCATGGCATATAGCGTTACGCTGCCGTTTCTACCGTTCATTCTGGAGCGGGTATTACAGCCCGGGCAATCAGGCACCGTTTCCTGGCACACAGGATTGCTGACGGCCTTGTACACGTTGGCATTGTTTCTTCTGTCGCCTTTATGGGGCGTATTGTCAGATCGGTTTAACCGGCGCGTCGTGATTGCGCTTGGGCTGATCGGCAGCGGTGCCAGTCTGGTTTTACTCGACAATGTTTCGAGCCTGACGATGCTGTACGCAGCACGAATGTTGAGCGGCATATTTGCTGCTGCGGTACTTCCCGCCACGCTGGCGTATGTCGCTGAAACATGCAAGGCGGCTGATCGTCCCAGAAAATTCGCAATCGTCGCTTCGTTCACCTCGCTTGGCTTCATGCTCGGCCCGTTGTTAGGCGGGTGGCTTTCATCCATGGTTCTATTGCCTCCCGCCGGAATGCGGCTGGCTGGTGTGCTGATGCCGGGCTCGCCATTCTTTGTAATCGCGTTGCTGAGCATTTTGTGCGCATCAGGCATGGTGTTGTTATCTGTGCCACACGATCAGCCTCGCTTGGCCATGGTTGATGAGGTAATGCACATGGAGAAAAAACGGATTCGATGGGCGCTGCTGCTTACCCTGATAACCGTGTTTGGTGTGAGCACCGCCGAGTTGGGCATTACCCTCTTGGGTAAGCAATCTTTATCCCTTGATCCACGCGCAATCAGTCAGTTTTTTGTGGTCTGCAGTCTGGTCATGATTACCGTCCAGATTGGTTTTTTTCCGATGCTGATACGCAAATTCTCAATTCAAACCCTGCTTGTGTCAGCCTTTATTTTGGATGCATTCGGGTTGGGGATGATTCCATATGTAAAG
>JBDTPM010000284.1:0-2399 GCA_039932695.1 Gallionella sp.
CCATGAACGATCTGGATTCCAAGGCCAATACGCGCGCCATCGACAGCCTGCTGAACTATGAAACGGTGAAATATTTCGGCAATGAAGGATACGAAGCGCAACGCTATGATCACAATATGCAGCACTGGGAAGCTGCCGCCGTGCGCAACCAGACTTCGCTGGCGCTGCTGAATTCCGTACAGAGCTTCATCGTCGCGATCGGCATCACCGCGTTGATGCTGCTGGCAGCGGATGAGGTGGTGAAGGGCAGGATGACGATCGGGGATCTGGTGCTGGTCAATGTGTTCATGATCCAGCTTTATATGCCGCTGCATTTTCTCGGATTCGTCTATCGTGAGATCCGCCATTCGCTGGCCGACATGGAAAAGATGTTCGGCCTGCTGCATGAACATCGCGAGATTGCAGACTCGCCCGACGCGACGACCTTGCAGGCCGGCAGCGCGGCGGTGCGGTTCGACAATGTCAGCTTTGCTTACGCGCCGGATCGGCAGATCCTGTTTGAGGTGAGCTTTGCCATCCCGGCCGGAAATACGGTGGCAGTGGTCGGCGCGAGCGGAGCGGGCAAGTCCACGCTTTCGCGTCTGCTGTTCCGCTTCTATGACGTGCAGCAGGGAGGCATTCTGATCAACGGGCAGGATATACGCGGGGTGACACAGAGCAGCCTGCGCGCGGCGATCGGCATCGTGCCGCAGGACACCGTGCTGTTCAATGACACGATTTACTACAATATCGCCTATGGTCGTCCGGATGCGACACGCGAAGAAGTGATCGCCGCAGCTCAGTCGGCTCATATCCATACCTTCATCGATTCGTTGCCGCAGGGCTATGACAGCATGGTGGGAGAACGCGGTTTGAAGCTGTCCGGCGGAGAGAAGCAGCGCGTGGCGATCGCGCGCGCGATCCTGAAGAATCCGGCGATACTGATATTCGATGAGGCGACCTCGGCACTCGATTCCAAATCGGAAAAGGCGATCCAGGCCGAACTGCGCGCGATCTCGCAAAACCGCACCACGCTGGTGATCGCGCACCGTTTGTCCACCGTGGTGGAAGCCGACCAGATACTGGTCATGGAAAAGGGGCGTATCGTCGAGCGCGGTTCGCATCGCGAATTGCTCGCGCAGAACAAACTATATGCGCAAATGTGGAACCTTCAGAAACAAGAGGAACATATGCAGCCTGCTGAATGACTGTTGGTGGAAAGAATTGTTGGAGCCCGTTTGGGTTTTGCTGTGCGCGTGAGTGTTTGATCGAGTTTTAGGATGGTCATGTTTCGTATTGTCTGTGTATTGTTCATTTTATTCCTTCCGCTTGGTAGTTATGGCAAAGAGAATGCCGGCCAAGGCACGTCGGGAAGTTTGTTGCGTTCCCTGCCGATGCTGGCTTCCGACGAGCCTAATGTGCTGGGCTGGACGCGCGACAGTTATGAGCGTTCAGGCTTCATGGACTTCACCCTGTCGATGCGTTACCCCTTGCTATTCGACACGCTGGAGCAGGGATACAAATTCGACATGCTGCCGTTCATGTCCTTCACCGGGCGTATGGCGCAATACAGCGGCCAGATCAGGCATTCCTCGCCGGTGGTGGTCAAACGATTCAATCCAAAATTGTTCATGCGATTCTACGAGGCGCGCACTGCCGACAAGGCGCTGTGGTCTGACGACAACGGCCTGGACTACTACGACATCGGCTATGCGCACGAATCGAACGGGCAGTATGTGGACACGCCCGCGCTGTTCAACAGCACGGCGGTAAGCGTGGGCGGGGTGGACATCGCGCAGGATTACATCAGCCGTGGCTGGGATTACCTTGGGTACAAGCGCCATCTTTTTCTGCAACGCTTCGGCCTGCACTCGCTGGATGTCGAGCTGAAATATTTTCTTGGATATGGGCTGTTGCAAAAGGGCAGCGAAGAATATTTCGCCTGGGAAACGGCGCGGCCCATCACACGGATCAGCCAGGTTGACGGGTTGCGCCTCAGACTGAATTTCGATTTTCGCCGGAACTGGTTCAAGGGTGCGTCCATGTATTACACCACCGGTTATCGCAACGTCGCCAGATGGAACACCGTCAAAATGGAATTCGGTTTCACCCCGCTGAGTGACTACCTCGGCTTGCCCATTGTTCTGTGGGGGCAGATCGGCTACAACAATAATATCGCCCAGTATTACCGCCATGCCTGGGCTGTTGGTCTGGCGGCATCGTTTGAGACCTTCAAATGAGAAGAGCGGGGAGCTTGGAACAATTCGAGCAGGGCTTTTAATATTCCTATAATCGATTAGGAAAGAATAATATCTCGTGACTTTCGACCACAGAATCCGACTGGTTTGATTGCTGAATAGCTACACATCGCGAATTGCTCGCGCAGAACAAACTATATGCGCAAATGTGGAACCTTCAGA
>JBDTPM010000285.1:0-4188 GCA_039932695.1 Gallionella sp.
TTGTAATTCAGCGGCAGCCCATAGACCGTACCCTTGTAGGTCATCGCATCAAGCATGCCCGGCAAAAACTGCGCGCGGGTCGCATCGTCCATGAAGAAGCCGATCGGCTCCACAGTCTTGCCGGACTCGATCCAGCCGCCAAGACGATCCTGTGCATAGATGAAAACGTCCGGTCCTTTCCCCCTTGGCACGGATGCGCTGATCTTGTCCGCGTAGGCATCGTAGGGGATCGCCAGCGTCGTCACCTTGAT
This sequence comes from Gallionella sp., assembly GCA_039932695.1. Classification (GTDB taxonomy): domain Bacteria; phylum Pseudomonadota; class Gammaproteobacteria; order Burkholderiales; family Gallionellaceae; genus Gallionella. Next base: position 252 of record JBDTPM010000285.1, read on the forward strand.
GCCCTTGCCGGCCATCTTCGTCTCGTACAGCTGGGCGACTTTTTCAAAGGCGGACTTTTCGCCGCCCCGGTATGCGTGCCAGACAATCAACTCGGCCGCCTGTGCAGCGCTGAAGATACCGGCAATGAACAACATTCCGGTTGCCAGGATCGTCTTTAATAGAAGTTTCATTTTTTTCTCCTCGAAAAATGTTTATCGCAAGCGCAGCTCGGTGACCTTGTCAAACAAATGGATCGCATCGCATTTCAACTGCATGCTGATCGTATCGCCCGGAGCCGGAAAGTTGCCGTGGCTGTGCAGGCGGCCGGTCAGAACATGCTCACCCACCTTGAAATGCAGGATGGCTTCGTGACCCAGCAACTCGACCATTTGCACCTGGCCCTGCAATGTCTGGGTCTGCGCCCAATCGATCTCATGTGCGGCGCCGATATGTTCCGGACGGATGCCGAGCACAACGTCGCGACCGCGCATCGCAAGCGCTGCTTCCCTGAACTGGGCGCTGACCGGCATCCGTCCGCCTAACAACTCCACTTCCGTGCCATCGTCACTGATACGTGCCGGCAGGATGTTCATGTGCGGCGTACCGATAAAGCGGGCCACGAAGACATTGTCGGGCTTGTCATACAGGTCCATCGGGGAACCGCATTGCATCAGATTGGTATCGTGGGGGTTCGCGCTGTCGCAGGCGCGCATCACGGCGATGCGCTGGCCCATGGTCATGGCCTCGACCTGGTCATGGGTCACATAAACCGTCGTGGTATGCAGTCGCCGCTGCAGATTGCTGATCTCGGCGCGCATCTGCACACGCAGCTCGGCATCCAGATTGGACAAGGGCTCGTCGAACAGGAACACCGAGGGATTCCGCACGATGGCGCGTCCGAGCGCGACGCGCTGACGCTGCCCGCCGGACAGAGCCTTGGGCTTGCGATCAAGCAGCTTGTCGAGTCCCAGCATGTCTGCGACTTCTTTTACCCTTTTCTGAATATCATTGTCGGGCAGTTTGCGGATCTTCAGGCCAAAGGCGATGTTGTCATACACGTTCATGTGGGGATAAAGCGCATAACTCTGGAACACCATCGCAATATCGCGATCCTTGGGGTGGACATCGTTCACCACGCGATCACCGATCCAGAGCTCGCCGGAAGTGATGGTTTCCAGCCCGGCGATCATGCGCAAGACCGTTGATTTGCCGCATCCGGACGGACCGACGAACACCATGAATTCCCCGTCGTTCACAGTAAAATCGAGATTCTTGATGACCTCGGTTTCGCCGAAACTTTTGCCGATTTTGTCGAACCGTATTGAGGCCATCAGTGCTCCGCCTTTCCTGTACTCACGCCCGAACCCAAACTGAGTATGCGCACCGATTTCGGTGCCATGACCAACGCTACTCGTCCTGCGGTGATCGTGACCGGTTTTTTGCCCAATTCATCCGCAACCTGTCTCCCGTCCCAAGTGTCGGGCAGCTTGAAGTCCGCGGTCGATTCCCTGTCTTCCCGGTTGACCAGAACCATCACGCTGTCTTCGCTCGTTGCGTCATGCCGAAGGAATGCCAGCACGGTATCCTGCGGCCCGGACAGCAGCGTGTAGTCGCCGCGGCTCAGGGCCGTGTGGCTGCGCCGGATAAGCAGCAGCGCCTTGTAGTATTCGCGCATGGACTCGTCCCGAGCCACGCCTTTCCCGTGCCTGAGGTCGCGATTTCCCCACGGCATATCGGTGCGGTTGAGCGGCCATACACTGCCGGCACGCGCGACCTCTTCGCCATAGTAGATCACCGGCATTCCGACCGAGGTCATCTGGATTGCGGCGCAGATGCGGAACTTGTCCTTGTCGTTATCCAGGTTGGACAACGCCATCGGTTCATCGTGACTGGAAAGATAATGGGCCAGCAGATAGCCGTTGCGTACTTTGTGTCGCGAACCCAGATAGCTGCCGTAAGCGACCGCGCGACCGCGTCCATTAACAAAGGATTCGCAACTGCCCTTGAAGCTGAAATCGAACCCGGCATCAATCTCGTCCTGGGCAAAGAAGTGATCAAGCGAACTTGCGGTGCCGCCCCAATATTCCGCCAGCAGAAAAAAATCCTTGTTGATCTCGGCCCGGGTGCGGCGTCGATGCTCCAGCCAGAAATCGGTCTCGACATGCTTGAAGGTATCGAGGCGAAAACCATCCACACCGGCCTGTTTGGCCAGGGCGATGTTGGCATTGAGCAGGTAATCCCGGACCTCGGGCAATTCGGTCTTGAAATCGGGCAGACCACCCACCGCGCATTTGACCGGGTCGACTTCGCAATTGCCTTCGCTAGAGCGTATCCAACTTTGCCCATCGGACGTCCTGCGCGATTCATAGCCGGATCCATAACCGGCATGGTTATAGACCACATCGAGCAATACCTTGATATTGCGCTTGTGCGCTTCTTCAACCAGATGCTTCAGGTCATCGATGCTGCCAAACTGCGGCTCCATTGCGGTGAAGTCATCGATCCAGTAACCGTGGAAGCCCCAATGCTTGAATTCCGGAATGCCGAGCTTGGCCGGGGCGCTGGCATAGAAACCCTGAGCCACTTGCTTTTGCACCGGGTTGATCCACAGCGCCGTGATTCCCAAGTCGGCGAGTTCGTCCAGATGCCCGGTCAATCCTTTTAGATCTCCGCCATGATAGCCGCCGGGGTTGCTGCGTTCGACCCGGCGATTGTTCGTGCTGTCTCCATCGGCGTATCGATCGATGAGCACAAAATACAGAATGTCGTCCGACCAATCCGTTGCCGCCCACGAGAATGCAGGCGACAGGAAAAAAATGCACGATAAAATAATCGGCGCGAACCGGGTCATGGAAAGGCAGATATCGTGTGTTCTGAAATTCATTTCAGGGATTTTGATAGAGTTGCAGACGCAATTGCATTCTCCCCGTGCTACGCAGACGTCATGATGACATCGCGAAGCCAATTATTATTTTGCGTCGGCAGCACTTGGGGTGCCAGTACCGAACCATGATGCAGACATTACTCCAATAGATGTTGCACATCAAGATTTTGCCACCCAATCGATGGGGATATATGGAAACGACATCAGCGTTGCAGAATTGTCAGTATCATCTGTCACGCGAGGCCAATGGATCATTGCGTGACTCTTCCGGGCTGCTCGAATTCATCGGCAAACGAGACGAGTCATATCCGGTTTTGAACTTTGATTTGAACCAGATGCAAGTTTTCCACTCAGAACAACATTGAAACGCAGGAGGGTATCGCTATGCAACGCAGACAATTCCTGGTCACTTTATCAGGACTCACCTTCGCGGTTGCGACGCGCTCCTATGCCGCGCCCGGCAACGACAAGGTGACCATCATGCAGTTTTCCGATGACGGCAAAGCGCTCGGCCGGGTCACACTGGCCAAGGTTCACAAGGATGCCGAATGGAAGAAGCGCTTATCCCCGCTGGCCTATCAGGTGACCCGCGAGCAGGGCACGGAGCGGGCATTCTCACAGCCGGGCTACGACAGGCACGAGCCGGGACTGTATCGCTGCGTGTGTTGCGATAACGCGCTGTTCGATGCGAAGACGAAATACGATTCGGGTACAGGCTGGCCGAGTTTCTGGCAACCGATCGCGCCCGGGAATGTGAATGAGAATGTTGATCGAATGTTTGGCATGAGACGTATCGAAGTGCAATGTGCGTTGTGCGATGCGCACCTTGGCCATGTGTTCGACGATGGTCCGAAGCCGACCGGTTTGCGCTATTGCATGAATACGGTGGCGATGCGTTTCGTTCCATGAAGCCGCTAACCCAACTTGCGGAACTGGTGTAGCCCGACAAACCCCTCCCAACCTCCCCTTGTCAGGGGAGGAGCGGTTCTCCCCCTGGCAAGGGGGAGTTAGAGGGGGTTTAATGCTTTACCAGTCCAAACTATGCAGGAGCGGATTGACCGGGGGAGACGGTA
>JBDTPM010000286.1:0-2248 GCA_039932695.1 Gallionella sp.
CTGCTGCGCAGCGATACATACTCACGCGGTGTCGCGTGCTGGTTCCGGCTAACCTGAAGGTAAGTCTCCACCACAACTTTGTTGTCGCTCATTCCTGGTCTATCAAACTGATATGCCTGCGAGCATTTTGATCGCGGGCAGCACCCGCAAGATGTACGCCGTGGTTGTAAGGGGCTGAAGCCCCAACAACACACGCAGGGCCCGCTCCTGCACACGCGCTGTTTCTGATGCGAATTGGAATTACTTGTACAGCAAATGCGGCAGCCACAAGCCGATGCTTGGCCAGGCATACAACAACGCCATCGCCAACACCTGTATCCCCATGAACGGCATCATGCCGGCGAATATCTGGTTGAGCGTCACATGCGGCGGCGCAACTCCCTTCAGGTAAAAGGCAGCCATTGCAACGGGTGGCGACAAGAATGCCGTCTGCAGGTTAAGCGCCACCATCAATCCAAAAAATAGCGGATCGATGTTGAAATGTGTCAGCAGCGGTATGAAAATCGGCATGAAAATAACGATGATCTCCGTCCACTCCAGCGGCCATCCCAGGATGAAAATTATGCACTGGGACAACAACATGAACTGAACCGGCGTCATATTGAGGGACAGCACCCAATGCTCTATCAGCCTCTGCCCGCCCAACAGGGCAAATGCTGCCGAGAATATTCCCGAACCCACAAACAGCCAGCACACCATCGCCGAAGTTTTGGCAGTCAGGAATACCGATTCCTTGACCACCCGGGTTTTAAGCTGTCGGTAGGCGGCAGCCAGCACAACACCACCCATTGCGCCGATAGCCGCCGCTTCTGAAGGCGTAGCCAGTCCGAACACGATAGAACCCAGCACGGCCAGGATCATCACCGCCAGCGGGAAGAACGAGGTCAGCAACATCTTGAAAAGCTGAAGGCGTGCGATGGTAAACAACCATGAGTAGAACAGCACCAGTATCACGGTACCTGCCGCAAGCGTTATCCAGTAAGAGTTTGGCGCTGCCTTCTTCTCCGCTGCCACCTCACCACCGGCAACAACACTTTCCTGGCGCGTTTCGGTTTTGATCTCGCTTGCAGGCGGCGCCTTGACAGCCTCGGCACCGGGCGGCTCCCGAACACCCGCTGCAACGGGCGGCTCTTGCACCCCCTCCGCACCGGGCGGCTCTTCAACTCCCCCTGCCTGCGGCTTGGCCTGGGCCGCTGCGGAGGGTGGAGTGGCAAATCCCATTTCAACCAGTCCGGAGGTATCGGCCACCTCCGCCACCCTGGTCATGCTTTGATATGCCATTCCCATCCCGCCAATCCATAGCATGGCAGGCAGCAAGGCGATGAATAACTGGCGAGAGACCAGGCCGGCCGGGATGGCAATTTTTTGTTTGGAATTCAGTGCGCCCAGCAGGCCCGGCAGGACCTTGTTGCTGATCGATTGTGAAATTGTTTTCAGAAAATCCGGCAACGGGATCTCGCGTTCGGCCTCAGGCAGCGGAGGCGCCAAATGCGGCTTGAGCTTGGCCAGAACGATAACATATCCCACATACAAACTTGCCAGCATCAGACCGGGAAAGAATGCGCCCGCATAGAGCTGCACGACCGACACGCCTGCTGTCGCACCATACACGATCAGCAATATCGAAGGGGGGATCAGAATACCGAGGCAGCCTCCTGCCGTGATACAACCCGCCGTCAATTTGACATCGTAACCGGCACGCAGCATCGCGGGCATCGCAAGCAAGCCCATCAGGGTAACCACGGCGCCCACGATACCCGTTGCGGTCGCAAAAATCGCACAGGTAACCAGCGTGGCAACCGCAAGTGCGCCCGGGATGCGCGCCAGGGAAAGATGGAGCGTCTTGAACAGTTTCTCGATCAACTCCGCGCGCTCCACCAGATAGCCCATGAATACGAATAGCGGAATCGCGATCAGCACGTCATTGGTCATCACCCCATAGGTGCGCTGCACCATCAGATCCAGCGTTTGTTGAACCGCGATATCCGGATTGACGCTGCGGTATGCAAGCCAGGCAAAAAGTACACCCATCCCCATCAGGGTGAATGCCGTGGGAAAACCCAGCATGATTGCAGTCACCACCAGACTGAGCATCAGCAGCCCAAGGTGACCATTGGTGAGATGGCCCCAGGGCATCAGAAAGACGACTGCGAACAATATGATCGCCATCAGCGCGAAGCCGAAACGCAGTTCCTTCTTCATTGTTTGCCCCCCTGCCTCACCACATATTTATCCAGGCTGGCGATAT
>JBDTPM010000287.1:0-7279 GCA_039932695.1 Gallionella sp.
GCTTGCGCGATGCGCCGCGAGATGCGCTGCTGGCGGATAGTGCGCATTCCGGGCTGATGACATATTTCACCTTGAGCCGTTCGGCTGCGCGCACGATGCGGTTGACCAGTTCCGCAGCGAGATCAGAGGAGCCGATCTGGATGCCGCTGTTGGTGGCTTCGAATCCATCCGAGGCCATGGTCCACGAGACGCCGGCCTGATGAAAGATGCGCGTCACGGCAGGAATGATCTCGCTGAAATTGGCGATCTCGGCTGAAGAAAGCACCAACAGATAGTCGGCGCCTTCCCGATCGAGCGGGACGACCAGACCGGTTTCCTGTTCGGTATGTTTGAAGTGCGCCTTGAGTGTGTTGATGGTCACGCCCATCGGGCTACCCAGCTCGATGGAGCGGCGCGTGGCTTCCTTGAGGCCGTCCGGCGCATGACCGGAAGCCACCATGCCTTCGCGCATCTTGCGCACCATGTACGCGATGTCATTGCCCACCGGGCACGCCAGCGAGCAGCGTCCGCACAGGGTGCAACTGTCGTAGACCAGCGGTTCCCATTCGGCGAGTTCGGCATCGGTGACGGGTTTGCTCAAACCCACTTTGGACATCAGCTTACCCCAGAAGGTGAATTCCTGTTGCCACACGCGGCGCATCGGCGCGAGCTTATGGATGGGCGTGTATTTCGGATCCTGCGTCTCGGTATAGAACAGGCAGGCATCGGCACACAGCCCGCAGTGCACGCAAGCGGAGAAGAAGGTGGCCATCGGCGCGTCGATCTGTTCGATCATGGATTGGATGCCGCGATTGAGAGAGGTGCTCATACTGAAACGCCCTTGTAGCCTGAGATAGCGCCGTTGTACCAACGCGCACTGAAGGTGGTGAGCATATGCACGAGCTTGGTGAACGGAATCGCGATCAACAGTAATTCCAGCGTGATGATATGCACGATCAACATTTGTTGATATCCAAAACCGACGCCTTGCTTCAACATGATGCCGGTCAGCAATGGCAGAAAAGTGAGTGCCCAGGTCAGGTAATCCTGATAGTCGGAAATCAGTCTCTTCACCGGATCGATAAAGCGGTGCACGAGCAGCGCGATCATCGCGGCGATGGTCAGGATCGCCGTGATGGTGATCAGGCCGGGCGGCAGCGCTGGCCAGCCGAACTTTAATACCGTGCGCAGCAGATCGATGTGCTGGCTCAGGAACAGCAGCGTGATCAAAAATCCCAGGTGAAAGACGTAGCCCGTGATGACGATGAAATAGCCCCGCGAGGTCAGGCCGACGGATGGAAGGGAGCGGTGCCACATCGTGCGCAATCCCGGCCCCCATTCCGAGCCGCGCGGCGCGGCAAGGTTATTTTTGCGCCCGAGCAGCATCAGGTGGAGCATGCGGTAGACCATGCCGAGCACGAATACGGCAGCGGCGATCTGCAAGCCAGGCCCGCGTACAAAATCCAGCAATTCTTGTTGGTTCATGCTCACAGTTCCTTTCTGCCCTCTCCTCAATCCTGATGAAACTACTAGCCATTCGACTAAGCCAGCAAGCTGGCAAGTCGCTGGTTATCTCCCGCCTGCGGGGAGAGCGAAGCGAGGGGGGCGTAGCCAGACGATCGTCCCTCGCGTGAAGGCGAGGGGTTCTTACAATTCCTTTGCGGTCAGTTTTTCATGCGCTTGTTGCGCGCGGCGTTTCTTGGCGCGATCCGCTGCGCCCAGTGCCACAGCGATGCCTGCGCCGGCAACGGCTGCACTGGCGACGATGGTTTCAAGGTTCGCGGTGGGCGCGGATAACGGTGTATAGAAACTGCCCGCATCCCAAAAGTGCGGCTCAGAACAGCCGAGACAGCCGTGCCCGGACTCGATCGGGAAGCTGGTGCCGCCATTCCATTTGGTGGTGGCGCAGGCGTTGTGGGTGGTCGGCCCCTTGCAGCCCAGCTCGAACAAACACCAGCCGTTGCGCGCGCCTTCATCGTCAAAACTTTTTGCGAATTTGCCCTGATCATAGAACGGGCGGCGATAGCAGCGGTCGTGGATGGTCTCGCCGTAGAACGACTTGGGGCGGCCCAGGTCGTCCAGTTCGGGCAGATCGCCGAAGGTGAGGTAATGCGCCAGCACGCCGGTGATCACCGCGGGTATCGGCGGGCAACCGGAAATGTTGATGATGGGCTTGTCCTTGATGATGTCCGATACCGCCACCGCGCCGGTCGGGTTCGGCTTCGCATTCGGGATGCCGCCGAACGCGGCGCAGGTGCCCACCGCGATAATCGCCGCCGCGCCCTTCGCCGCTTCCTGCAGCAGGTCAAGGTTGGTGCGCCCGGCGATGGTGGAATAGATGCCGCCATCCTTGGTCGGAATCGAGCCATCGACCACCAGCAGATATTTGCCGAAGAACTGTTGCATCGCATCCTCGCGCGATTTTTCCGCGCCGTAACCGGAAGCGGCTTGCAGCGTGTGGTGATAATCGAGCGAGATCATGTCGAAGATCAGGCTCTCCAGCGTCGGCGAATGCGAGCGCGTGAGCGACTCGGTGCAGCCGGTGCATTCCTGGAACGACAGCCAGATCACCGACGGCCGTTTCGCCTTGATCAGCGCTTCGGCGATCGCGTTCGCCGTGCCGGGCGGCAGCGCCATCAGCGACGCCATCGCGGTGCAAAATTTCAGGAACGCGCGGCGGCTGATGCCTTGCTGCGCGAGACGTTCTCCCAAGGTTTCGTGTTCGTTCATGTCAGATTATCCTTTAGCGCGAAAATCCCCACGTAGGAGCCAGCTTGCTGGCGAATTTTGCTACGAAATAAGCAAATAAATGCGAACAATATCGCCAGCAAGCTGGCTCCTACGGCGAATGGATTTTCCGGGTTCATTGCTGCACCTCGTTGCTGAGTTGAACTCTTAATCTTTCCAGCCCTGCATGCACGTCCTCGGGCTGGCTCCTGATGATTTCCGGAATCAACGCGATCTCCAGCATGTCCGCGACGATGTCGCCTTCCACGTTGTAGTGCGTCACCCACCACACACCGGGATAGCGCGTCTCGATGATCTCGCTGGGGCCGATGGCTTCGATGCGCGCGGAGACCTCGCCCTGCCCGAGCGTCTGGCGCAACTGTTCGTATTCGCCGGGTGCCAGTGGCAGGCTGTTCAGATCGATCATCCCGGTCTCGCCGCTTTCAACCAGCTTTCCCAGGCGCGCGGCGATCTCTGCCAGCAGTGCGCGGATATTGCCGACGGAATAATCTTCCTCGGCCTGGGCATAAATGGGGATGGCTTTCATATTGTTACCGGGCAGACTCATGCGTGCCACTCCTCAACGAGCTGCATTGCCTGATCGCAGGCTTGTTGGATCGCGGTCGCAACGGGTGGTGTAGGGGTGTCGCCCCACGCGATTGTTTGCGGCTGGATGCCGATGAGCGCGCGCTGCCGGGGAAGATGGTCGGCAAGGAGCGCAATCGCCATCAGATCGATCAGGCTCACTTCGTGCACGCTGCACTTGCGGTTGCTGCCGATGAACGCATCCATCTGCTCGCCCACGAAGACCTTGGTCGTGCCGGGCTCGCCGTTGTACTGAGCGGCATCGATCACGATCAGCCGTTGTGCGTCCTCGATCGCTCCTGCCAAGGTGAAACTGAGCGTGCCGCCGTCCATCAGCTCGATGTCGTCGCGCTGCGCAGCCAAATCGGCAAGCAGCCGTATCGCATGAACGCCCGCCCCCTCATCCTGCAACAAGGTGTTGCCGATGCCGAGTATCAAGGTCTTGCGACGGGTCTTCATCTGAGCGTATCTGGTCAGGCGACGCGCACAATCTAACACCATGAAATTAAAAATCAACTGAGTAATTCACTCTTAATTCTTTGTTTCATGACCGCAACAATCGGGAGTAAACTTGCACAACGCCATTTAATGGATGTTCCCCATGTGCCTCGGCATCCCCATGCAAATCGTCGCGATCGACGGCTACAACGCAAGCTGCACCGCCAAGGGCGTGATGCGGGAGGTGAGCCTGTTCATGTTGCAGGACGAGCCCGTCGCCGTGGATGATTTCGTAATGGTGCATGTCGGCTACGCCTTGCAGAAGATGACCGAACAGGAAGCGCGTTCGACCTGGGAACTGCTCGACGAAATGCTGGCTTATGATCCTGACATGCAGGGAACCTGAGGCATAATCACGATGTTGACCGCACGGGACTGGCTGGAAAAAATCCGCGCACTGCCGCTGGCTCGCCGCGTGCGCATCATGAACGTGTGCGGTGGTCACGAGCGTTCGATCTCAATGGCTGGCCTGCGCGGGGCACTGCCGCAGAACGTGGAATTGATCCCCGGCCCCGGCTGTCCGGTGTGTGTGTGTCCCGAGGAAGATGTGTACCTTGCGATCCAGTTGGCGTTGCATGCGGGCGTGATACTGGCCGCTTTCGGCGACATGCTGCGCGTGCCGGTGAATGTCCCGAAATCGGAACCGCGCTCGCTGGAGCAGGCCAAGGCAGCAGGGGCCGATATACGCCCGATATCGAGTCCGCAGGAGGCGGTGCGCATTGCCAGAGAAAATCCGGAACGGCAGGTGGTGTTCTTCGTCGCGGGATTCGAAACCACCACCGCGCCGGTGGCGGCGATGCTGCTCGAGGGCATACCGGATAATCTGTCTTTGCTGCTGTCGTGCCGGCTCACCTGGCCTGCGGTCGCGATGCTGCTCGAATCGGGCAAGCCCGGCTTCGACGCGTTGATCGCGCCCGGCCATGTCGCCACGGTGATGGGGCCCGAGGAATGGGCTTTCGTGGTGGAGCAGCATGCCATCCCCGCTGCGGTCGCTGGCTTTTCGCCGGTGTCTCTGCTTGCCGCGATCTACTCGGTGTTGCGCCAGCAACTCGAAGACGAATGTTTTCTGGACAACTGTTATCCCGAAGTGGTGCGTCCCGGCGGCAATGCAACGGCACAAGCACAGCTCAAGCAGGCGATGCATGTCAGCGACGCGAATTGGCGCGGTATCGGCATCATCCCGGCTTCGGGTTTCGCGCTCGCAACGCGCTTTGAGCGGCACGAAGCTCGCAAGCACTTTGCAGGATTTGAAGCGGAAGGACGCAAGCGGGTCGGCGAAATGCCGCCGGGTTGCGATTGCGCGCGTGTGGTGCTGGGGAAAATCTACCCGAACGAATGCAAACTCTTTGGCACCGCCTGCACGCCGCGCACGCCTGTCGGACCCTGCATGGTATCGGATGAAGGCGCCTGCCGGATATGGCGCGCGGGTGGCGTAAAGTCTCGCTCAACGGTATAAGCGTTAAGGCTTGCGGCAAAATCCGTCGGGATGAGTTTTCTTGTAGGCATCGAGACTTTCTGAAACCTGCTTTTGTTCTTCTTCAGTGAGCGGAAGATATCCCTTGCCGTATTTCCAGCCATAGCCCCAGCGATACCAAGTCGGGAATATGGGACTACCTCCCACTCGAACTCCATCGTACATCATCGTAGCTAGCGCGCTGTCTCCAGTACGTTCGAGTACGCATGCACGCAGCGTCTTGTCTGCGGCTTTACGCTCTTCCTCGGTGCCACCGCGCCAATATGCCATGTCGTGATTGAAGCAACAGTCACACCAAAGTGTCCGGTGTTTGAATGTACCGTCCGGAAAAAGGCTGCACCCGTCGCTACTAAATTCATTGAACTCAGACGAAGTTGCGCATCCGTTGATCAGAAAAGCAAATGCAATAATTCTTATCAAGAAAAATTTGTTCACAATTATTCTAAAGCCTAACTCTACTGCGAATTGACTAAATGCTCCCACCAGATTTCAGGACTTGCATTAGCAAAGTACCCTATAACCAGTTTCGTTGCCGCTTGCAGATTGGCGGATGCCTTGTCGGATAGTGGATCGCCCAAGCCGAAATCGTAGCCGCGTATGCGCAGCAGAAAAGCGGGCGGCGCATCCATGCCGTACACCTGTCTATAGGCTTGCAGCAGGGCAGCCGGACTCATCGCGTGGCTGGTGTAGCTGTCGTCCTTGATTGCGCCGATCTGGGAAAACTCGAACGGCTCGGCGCAGGACATGTCGGCATCGATGAACAGCACCTGATCGCAACAGTTCAGGTCGGTGACATGCTCGACCTGCAACTGCATATCGTTTTGGCACTCGACATCGTCGAGCTGCATTTTCGCGATGCGTGCGCTCAACTCCGGACCCAGCGCATCGTCGCCGCGTCCTGGGTTGCCGTATCCGAATAGCAGTAGTTTCATCCCTGATTGTTCCATTAGGCGAAATGCACCCCAACCCCCTCTAGCTCCCCCTTGCACACGCAAGGGGTACGCCGGCGGGTTCCCCGCTGCTGCGCAGCGACCCTTCCGCAGTCAGGGGGAGAACCGAACCCGCCCCTCCCCTGACAAGGGGAGGCTGGGAGGGGTTTGGGGCCAAATGGATAATCTGGGTTCATCATGACTCTCGTAGAGTTCGTTCGAACTTGCCATCACCGCCCTTGGACAAGCGATCCACCAGCGCACCTCCGGCATCGAGCAGCTCGACCTGCAACGGCATCTTGCCCATCGCGTGGGTGGCGCAGGAAAGGCAGGGATCGTAGGCGCGTACCGCGACTTCCAGATGATTGAGCAAACCTTCGTTGAGCTCGTGGCCGTCCAGATATTCATTGGCGACCGAACGCACCGATTCGTTCATCGCCTGATTGTTGCTGGTGGTCGAGACGATCAGGTTGGCTTTGGTTATCAAGCCCTGCTCGTCGATCTGGTAATGATGGAACAGCGTGCCGCGCGGCGCTTCGATCACGCCGATACCTTCAGCACGCTTGTCGCCGTGAGTCGCAACCAGATCGGTGCCGGTGATGTCCGGGTCGTGCAGCAAACCGTGGATGGACTCGGCGCAATGCAATGCTTCGATCATGCGCGCCCAGTGGTAGGCCAGCGTGTCTTGCACAAAACCGCCCTGGCCGAATTCCCTGAAGCGCTTGCGTGCGGCTTCCGCCAGCGGTGTGGCAATGGAATCGCAGTTGTTCACGCGCGCCAGCGGGCCGACTCGATACCAGCCCTGCTGTTTGCCCAGCTCGACCAGATACGGGAACTTCATATAGCTCCATGGACGCACTTCTTCGCGCAGGATGTCCTGATAGCCGCGATAGTCAAACTGGTCGAAGATAGTCGATCCGTCAGCCGAACGCGCCCGCAGGCCGCCGTGATATAGCTCCAGTTCTCCGCCGCTGCCGACCATGCTCAGAAAATTGCTGCGCAACGTTGCGAAATCGCGATGCTCCGGATGTGCGGTGTGGATCTGCTCGTTCATTGCCAGCGCATCCTGGGACCAGGCCAGAATGTC
>JBDTPM010000288.1:0-3069 GCA_039932695.1 Gallionella sp.
GCTGTTGTTTTTGGACAGCCTAGTCGAATGGCTAGTAGTTCCATCAGGGTTGGGGAGAGGGCGGGGGCGGGGACGAAGCAGGTCCGTCGCACTATGCAGCATCAGTTCGGGTTGTTGCATATCCACGCACGGTGTATTTTCCGCCAGCAGACCGACATGCACGCAACCCGCCCCCAGCTTGAGCGCGGCGCGTGCAGCCAGCAGCGGCGCACCGACCATGCCGGACGCGCCACCAATCACCACCACCGTGCCGAACAGCCCCTTGTGGCTGTCGCGCGGGCGTTTAGGAAAGTTTGCGATGACCTTCTTCTTGCTAAGTGCAGGGATAGGTTTGCTCATTTATCAAGAATCATTCATAGGGATGGCGCATAGTATAATCGCGTCCCGAATTATCTTTATGGTCTTCACGATGTTTCGAGTCTCTGTCGGTTCCGCTGCCTTGTCTGCCTTCCGTCTGGAAAAATTGCGTTCTTCCCTGAGTGAGGTCGCCCCCAACGTCACTATCCTGGAAACGCACCACTGGTATTTCTGCGCACTCAAGAGCAAGGATCTGAGCAAAGTGCAAGCCAGGCTGCTGGATAAGGTGCTGGGCCTGGACAAGCCTGTCCTGAGCCAAGTCGAAGGGGCAGCGGGAGTGGCTGTGGATGCGGCTAATAGCCAGCGCCTGTTGGTAGTGCCGCGCCTAGGCACGATCTCGCCCTGGTCCACCAAGGCCACCGACATCGCGCAGCATTGTGGTGTGTCAGGTGTGCAGCGTATCGAGCGCGGTGTGGTGTATCACCTTTCCTCCAGCAACGGCAAACCTCTGCGCGAGGGTGGAACCGAAGGTTCCGGGCTGAATGAGCGATCTGTGAGCTCGCGAGCAGATATCGCCAGCGTCCCTTTGGGGCACCCCGCGGCGTCCCCCTTGCGGGGGCTAAGCGAGGCCGAGCAGGCTGCGGTGTTGCCGTTGCTGCATGACCGCATGACTGAAACGGTTTTGAGCGAACTCGATGGTGCGGCAGAAAAGATATTCCGGCATGGCAAGCCGCAACCGCTGGCCAGCGTGAACGTGCTGAAAGGCGGGCGCAAGGCGCTGGAGAAGGCCGACAGCGAAATGGGACTGGCTCTTTCAATGGACGAGATCGAGTATCTGGTCGAGAATTTCCGGAAACTGGAACGCAACCCGACCGACGTCGAGCTGATGATGTTCGCGCAGGCGAATTCCGAACACTGCCGGCACAAGATATTCAATGCAGACTGGGTGATCGACGGCGTGGCACAAGACATCTCGCTGTTCGGCATGATACGCAACACCCACAAGGTCAGCCCGCAGGGCACGGTGGTGGCCTATTCGGACAATTCCTCGGTGATCGAGGGAGCCCGCGTCGAGCGTTTCTATCCGCGTGCCGATGGCGCTTATGCCTTCAGCGATGAGCTGACCCATACCCTGATGAAGGTGGAGACACACAACCATCCCACTGCCATTGCGCCGTTCGCCGGAGCCGCGACCGGTGCAGGAGGCGAGATCCGCGACGAGGGCGCGACCGGCAGCGGCTCCAAACCCAAGGCCGGGCTGACGGGTTTTTCGGTTTCCAATCTGAACATCCCGGGGTTTGAGCAGCCGTGGGAAAAATATGACCCCCTCCCCAACCCTCCCCAGGTGGGAGAGGGGGCAGAACCCTCTCCCACCGGGGGAGGGCAGGGTGGGGGAAAGGGTGAGGGAACAAGCTATGGCAAACCCTCCCGCATCGTCTCCGCGCTGCAGATCATGCTGGACGGCCCGATCGGCGCAGCGGCGTTCAACAACGAATTCGGCCGCCCCAATCTGGCCGGATATTTCCGCACCTTCGAAGAGAGCGTCAGCGGCGAGATGCGCGGCTATCACAAGCCGATCATGCTGGCTGGCGGGGTGGGCAATATCGCGGCGATCCACACACACAAACACGGCCTGCCGGTCGGCGCGCTGATCGTGCATCTGGGCGGACCCGGCATGCTGATCGGACTTGGCGGCGGTGCGGCTTCGAGCAAGGATACCGGCAGCAATGCCGAGAATCTCGATTTCGATTCGGTGCAGCGCGGCAATCCGGAGATGCAGCGCCGCGCGCAGGAAGTGATAGACCGTTGCTGGCAGATGGGCGCGAACAATCCTATCCTGTCGATACACGATGTCGGCGCGGGCGGCATGTCCAATGCTTTGCCGGAGCTGGTGCATGGAGGCGGGCACGGTGCACGTTTCGAGTTGCGCAAGATCCCGCTGGATGAGACCGGGATGTCGCCGAAACAGATCTGGTGCAACGAATCGCAGGAACGTTATGTGCTGGCGATCGCGCCCGAGCGCCTGGAACAATTCCGCGCCTTCTGCGAGCGCGAGCGTTGCCCGTTTGCCGTGGTTGGTGAGGCAACTCAGAACGATCAACTGATAGTGCACGACAGCGGATTCGACAACGATCCGGTGGACATGCCGCTGTCGGTATTGCTCGGCAAGCCGCCCAGGATGACGCGCAACGTGGCGCGCGAAACGCCCCGGCTGCATTCTTGCGATATCAGCAAGATCGAATTGCGCGATGCGGTCGAGCGGGTGTTGCGTTTGCCTTCCGTGGCGAACAAGAATTTTCTGATCAGCATCGGCGACCGCACAGTGGGCGGGATGACTGCGCGCGACCAGATGGTTGGCCGCTGGCAGGTGCCGGTGGCGGATGTCGCTGTCACATTGATGGGTTTCAATACGAATCGCGCCGAAGCATTTGCCATCGGCGAGCGCACTCCGCTGGCACTGGTGAATGCGGCAGCTTCGGGCCGCATGGCTGTCGGTGAGGCGATCACCAACATCGCGGCGGCACGCATCGAAAAGATCGGTGACATCAAGCTGTCGGCAAACTGGATGGCGGCTGCCGGACATCGCGGCGAGGACGCTGCTCTGTTCGATACGGTGCGCGCGGTGGGCATGGAACTGTGCCCGCAACTCGGGATATCCATCCCGGTCGGCAAGGATTCGATGAGCATGAAGACCACGTGGACCGAGCCTTCCGGTGATATTTCTTCCTCAGCAACGCTAGTACAGAACTTACCCCTTCCCCCTGATAGAGG
>JBDTPM010000289.1:0-6308 GCA_039932695.1 Gallionella sp.
TTTCTTGACTGGAGGCTGGAGATGAAGCGCATTGTGTTGATGGGATTGTTGCTGTTGGCGAGTGCCTCGGTCTCGGCACTCGAAGTTGCTGGCGTGAAGCTGGACGACAAGGCACAGGTGGGAGCGCAGTCTCTGGTGCTGAACGGTGCAGGCATACGCACCAAGTATTTTTTCAAGGTCTACGTCGGTGCGCTTTATCTACCGCAAAAGCAGGTCTCGGCAGATGCGATCGTCGCGGACGAACATGAGCATCGTGTGGTGCTGCACATGCTGCGTGAATTGAGCAGCGAGAAGCTGTTCGGTGCGTTCAACGAGGCGATCAAAGCCAACCATACGGCGGCAGAACTTGCGGCGCTGGATGGGCAGCTCAAGCAGATGGCTCAGATCTTCGAAGCGGTTGAGGAAGTGAAACCGGGCGATGTCATCACGCTCGACTACCTGCCAGTCAGCGGTACGCAGATCAGCGTGAACGGAACGAAGCGCGGCACGATAGCGGGAGCAGCGTTCAATCGTGCTCTGCTCAGGATATGGCTGGGCAGCAAGCCGGTGCAGGACGATCTGAAGAAAGCCCTGCTGGGTGGCTGACATGGCTGCGCCCACTGAGGCGAAACAAGGTTTCGATATGGATCACGCATCCATCATGCGCCTTAACGGCGAGTGTCTCGAATCAGCAGCTATAGACCGCGAAGCACTATACCGTGCGATGCAGGCACAAGGGGCGGAGTGGCATGCGTTGGTGACGGAGCGTTGCCCACACTTGTTTGCCGTAGCTCCCGTGTATATCAGCGAGATGCAGTTGCAGCAGATGCGCGATGTCATTGAGGCAGTAGAGCGAGTCGTGGTGTTGCCGGGTTGGGTGAGTGACACCCTGCTCTCGCAAAGAGCCCCTCACCTCGGCCCCTCGCTTTGCTCTCCCCTCCCGCAAGCGGGGAGAGCGGAGCGAGGGGGGCGAAGCCAAGCAAACGAGAAAGGCAATCTTCAATCCCTAGGCGTCTTCTATGGCTATGACTTCCACCTCAATGAGCAGGGCGCACACCTGATCGAGATCAACACCAATGCTGGCGGAGGCTTCCTCAACGCGCTTCTGATCGCCAGTCAGCGCGAAGCTGGATTGCCTGGTGCAGCAGTGGCTGCGGAAGATCTCGGGGAAACTTTTCTCGCGATGTTTCATAACGAGTGGCAGTTGGCGCGCGGGGATGTGCCGCTCAACACTATCGCCATCGTCGACGAACAACCCGAGTCTCAATACCTCTTTCCCGAGTTTTTGCTGGCGCAGCGCATGTTTGAACGCGCAGGAATTGCGGCATACATCGTTGATCCATCGGCACTGCAAGCACGAGATGATGGCTTGTATTCAGGCGAGATAAAAATCGATCTGATGTACAACCGCCTGACGGATTTTTCCTTGCAGCGACATGCCGTGCTGCGGCAGGCATATCTTGATCGGAGAGTGGTGCTGACGCCCGATCCTGCACACTATGCCTGCTACGCAGACAAGCGCAATCTGGCGCGGCTGACAGATGCGGATGGCTTGCGCGCGCTCGGTGCGAGCGAAGCTGATATTGCTGTTTTGCAGGCGGGTGTTCCGCATACTGTTACTGTGCGTCCCGATATGGAGGATGTCCTTTGGGCGGAGCGCAAAGGTTTGTTCTTCAAGCCGAACAGCGGCTACGGCAGCAAGGGAGCGTATCGCGGCGAGAAACTGACCAGGCGGGTGTTCGGTGAGATATTACAGTCTGATTATGTCGCGCAGAATCTTGCTCCGCCGGGTGAGCGCAGCGTTTGCCTGGATGATGGTGTGGTTGTGCCGCTCAAATTTGACGTGCGCTGTTACGTTTACGACAGACAGATACAACTGGTTGCGGCGCGGCTGTATCAGGGGCAGACGACCAACTTTCGCACGCCTGGCGGAGGATTCGCACTTGTGCGCGTTATAGGAACCTCTGATTAAGTCTTCCATGATCGCGCACTCGGTTTTGCGGGATGGGATGCAGGGAAGACTCCGCCGCGAATGGCTATTCCCTTGGCTGGAAGTCTGACGTAGCAGACCGCCCGCAAAGCCGGTGCCCGAATGGGTTGTAACAAAAACGGGCGCTCGCTGCGTTGCGCTCCTTGGCATCGTAGAATAACTACGACCGGCGTCGCGCGTCTTGCGATCATACCGTTTTTGTCAGCAACGCGTTTCATGTAAGACTTAATCAGAGGTTCCCTAGTAGAATGAACCCATGTTGATCTATTCATTTCTTGCAGTCGGGATTGGCGCGGCTTTCGGTGCCTGGATGCGCTGGGGTTTGGGGCTGTGGCTCAATCCGGCGCTGCCCGAATTGCCGTTCGGCACACTGGCGGCCAATCTGGTTGGCGGATATCTGATCGGCCTCGCTATGGCTTTCTTCACGCAACATCCGGGGCTTACGCCGGAATGGCGTTTGCTGATCATCACCGGCTTCCTCGGCGGACTGACGACCTTCTC
The DNA here is from genome assembly GCA_039932695.1 of Gallionella sp. GTDB lineage: Bacteria > Pseudomonadota > Gammaproteobacteria > Burkholderiales > Gallionellaceae > Gallionella. Next base: position 2,471 of record JBDTPM010000289.1, read on the forward strand.
GACTTTTTCGGCAGAGACCGTGACGCTGTTGCTGCGCGGGCAGTATGCGTGGGGATCGGCGATCATCGTTAGCCATTTGGGGGGGTCGCTGCTGATGACGGTATTCGGTATTCTGACCTTCAGATGGCTGCAAAATTAGGAGCGTGACCATGAATCTGCTTTCGTTCTACATCAGTGAAAAGCAACATCATGCCGGCAAGCCGCTGTATGAATGGTTGCTGGAAGAAGCGCAGGGGATGGGCGTACATGGCGGATCTGCGTTTCGCGCGATCGCCGGGTTCGGCCGGCATGGGAAGATGCACGAGGAAACCTTTTTTGAGCTGGCCGGGGAGCTGGCGATGAAGGTCGAATTCATCCTCGATGATGCGCTTGCCGAGCAACTGCTGGGCAGGGTGCGCGCGCAAAACATGAAGGTGTTTTATGTGCAGCAGCAGGTGCAATCGGGAGTGGTTTGAGCTGAGGTGTCCGGCGCAAGGCTGGATATGTTGTGGTCGTTGTCTACGCATAAGGAGGGATGATGAAAAGATTCTTGATGGTGATGTCGTTGTGCAGTCTGTTGTGTTCTGTGGCGCAAGCGGCGGTTCATGGCAAGGAAGTAAGCTATCAGGCTGATGGCGTTACGCTAAAAGGGTACATCGCCTATGACGATGCATTCAAGGGAAAGCGGCCGGCGGTGCTGGTGGTGCATGAGTGGTGGGGCCACAATGAGTATGCACGCAAGCGCGCGCGCATGTTGGCGAAACTGGGCTATACCGCGCTGGCCGTGGACATGTATGGCGATGGCAAGCAAGCTCATCATCCCGATGAGGCGGGCAAGTTCGCCACCGAGGTGAGCAAGAATATGCCGATGGCCAAAGCGCGCTTTGAAGCGGGCATGAAATTGTTGCGCAAGGAAAAGAACGTGGATGCCGGTCAATTGGCGGCTGTCGGTTATTGTTTCGGCGGTGGCGTGGTACTGAACATGGCCCGTCAAGGTGAAAATCTGAAAGGCGTGGTGAGTTTCCATGGTTCACTGGGCACCGACAGTCCCGCCCAGCCCGGCAAGATCAAGACGCGCATCGTATCTTTCTCCGGCGAAGCCGATCCGATGATAGGCGCGGATAGCGTTGCCGCATTCAAGAAGGAAATGGACAATGCGGGAGCGAACTATCGGGTGGTTACCTATCCCGGTGCGCAGCATGCCTTCACCAATCCGGAAGCGGATGAGCTGGGCAAGAAGTTCAAATTGCCGCTGGCTTACAACGCCGAAGCCGACAAGGATTCATGGCAGCAAGCGACGGTGTTTCTGCGCGAAGTGTTTGCTGCGAAGTAAGAACTCTGAATCCCATTAAACCGTTGAGAATTCTGTTGTGAGCCTTTCCGGGCTGATCGCTGACTATGGTTATGTTGCGTTGTTTGTGGGTGCCCTGCTGGAGGGTGAGACACTGTTGATACTGGCCGGTTTTGCCGCGCATCAGGGTTATCTGCAACTGCACTGGGTGATCATTATCGCGCTGATCGGCGGCTTCCTCGGCGATCAGTTCTATTTCTGGCTGGGAAGGTGGCGCGCCGCGTGGGTGTTGTCCCGTTTCAAGAGGTTTGCCCCGGTATTCGAGCGCACCAACGCACTGATAGAGCGTTATAACGAGGTGCTCATCGTGGCCGTACGATTTCTCTTTGGCTTGCGTACGGTGGGTCCGATTGCATTTGGTATGAGTAAGGTGTCGGCTTGGCGCTTTGTTTTTTTCAACGCGCTGGGCGCGACCATCTGGGCGGTAACCATTGGCGGTGCAGGTTTCCTGTTTGGGCAGGCGATGGAACTGTGGCTGCATGATTTGAAACGGGTCGAAGAGGCGTTATTATTCGCGATCCTGTGCGGGGGGATGGTCTTTTGGGGTTGGCGACGCTGGAAATTCGCCAGGAAACTTCACCAATAGGCCTTGGGAAAATATTGTAATTTAGAAATCATGTTGCGTATGTGCGCGACAATTCCTCGTGCAGCTCTTCTACCACGGGGGTATCCGCAGGATGTTCAGCACTTTGCCGTCGTTTTTCCCCACCAGCACCACCTGGTCTTCATGTTTGGCACGCAGCGGCAGATAACCGATTTCCGCTTCTGCGCGTCCGCTGGTGTGTATAGCCTCATCGATCTGAAAGCCATGCTCCGGGTTTTTCTTCCTCAGTTCAGCCATTGGTTTGGCTGCTTGTCCCGCTGCGGCCATATGCTCGGCGAACGGCTGGTAGTACTGCGGGAATTGTGGCAGATCCTTGCCGGAAAATGTGCTCAATACCACTTCGTTTCCTTCCTTGATGCCGGTCGGCATCTCCGAGTAAACGTAAACCGGACCGGTGAGAGGGAGGGAGCGGTAGTCAGGATATCCGGCTTTGGCCAAGTCTGCGTCGCTCAGCATGTTGGCGGTAACCAGATCGAACGAGTCCTTGCTGAACACCATGAATGCCGGGCGTGCGTGGAATACCACGCTCATGCCGTAGATCAGTGCAGCAACTTGCAACAGGGCGATCACCGACAGATCGAAAGTCAGCGCTCTGCGGCTCTTATTGATATTGAAGACGGTCAGGGTGATCAGGGGTCCGAGCGTCACATCCACGCCGAGCAGTATCATCAGAACCTGTTGTCCTCCCACCGCCGCGAACAGCGGATAGGGATACCAGAGCAGCAGCATCAGTGCGAGTACCGCAGTCGCGATGATCGCGCTGATGGTCAGGTGTATGAGGGATGCTTTCCAGCGTGACATACTGATTGTGAAGTGAAGTGCGGTAGCTTATCAAGCTGCAAAAAAATCTTTTACCTTATCCATCCATGACTTCGCACGCGGATTGTGGAGTTCGCTGTCCTTGTCGTTGATGGCATCTAACTCACGCAACAATTCCTTCTGGCGGGCGGTCAGGTTCACCGGTGTCTCCACTGCCACGTGGCAATGCAGATCACCATGAGTGGCACTGCGCACTCCCTTGATCCCCTTGCCACGCAGGCGGAAGATCTTCCCGCTTTGGGTTTCGGCCGGGATCTTGATCGTTGCCACCCCGTCCAGCGTGGGGATCTCAATCGAGCCACCGAGCGCGGCAGTACTGAAACTGATCGGCATTTCGCAATGCAGGTCGTTGTGGTCGCGCTGGAATACCGCGTGCGGTTTGATGCCGATCACCACATACAGATCGCCCGGAGGGCCGGCATTCACGCCATGTTCGCCCTCGCCGGAAAGGCGGATGCGGTCATCGGTGTCGACGCCCGCAGGTATTTTGACCGACAACGTCTTGTGTTGTTTGATGCGCCCGTTGCCGCTGCAATCCTTGCATGGCGAGGTGATCATCTTGCCGGAGCCGTGGCAGCGCGGGCAGGTTTGCTGGATCGAGAAAAAGCCTTGCTGCATGCGCACCTGGCCATGGCCGGCGCAGCTGGTACAGGTGGTCGGACTGGTACCGGGTTTTGCCCCGCTACCGTGACAGGTTTCGCATTCCGCCATGGTCGGCACGCGGATCTTGGTCTCGGTACCGCGCGCGGCCTGCTCCAGCGTGATGTCCATGTTGTAGCGCAGATCGGCACCGCGCTGCACATTGCTGCGCCCTGCATTTCCACGCCCGCCGCCAAAGATGTCGCCGAAGATGTCGGAGAAATCAAAACCGGCCGCGCCTGCGCCGAACGGACTGCCACCGCCCATGCCACCCGCCTCGAATGCGGCGTGACCATGCTGATCGTAAGCGGCACGCTTCGGAGAGTCGCTGAGTGTTTCGTAGGCTTCCTTGGCTTCCTTGAAATGTTCCTCTGACTTGGGGTTGTCCGGATTACGGTCGGGATGATGCTTCATCGCCAGCTTGCGATAAGCCTTTTTGATCTCTT
>JBDTPM010000290.1:0-2916 GCA_039932695.1 Gallionella sp.
CGGCGACATGATCCTGTCGGTGACTTTCGAAAAGACCACCTACAACGTCATCCCCGCCAAATTCGAGGCGGGCACACCGCCTATCATGGCGGCGATCGGCCTGGGCGCGGCGATCGATTACCTGAACGGGATCGGTTTGGCCAGGATCGAAACGTACGAAAGGGAATTACTGGATTACGCGACCGAGCAGGTCTCCGCGATTCCCGGAGTCAGGATCATCGGCACCGCCGCGAAAAAAGCCGCCGTGCTGTCGTTCGAGATACACGGAGTGCACCCGCACGACGTCGGCACGATACTGAATGCCGATGGCATCGCGATACGCACCGGCCACCATTGCGCCCAGCCGGTGATGAATCGCTTCCACGTGCCCGCCACAGCGCGCGCCTCGTTTGCCTTTTACAACACCAGACAGGAGATCGACAAGCTGGTCGACGGTATCCGCAGAGTGCAGGAGATGTTCTCATGACCGACATGCGCCAGCTTTATCAGGAAGTGATACTCGATCACAACCGCAAGCCGAGAAATTACGGAGCTATCCTGAGCGCGAACCGGCATGCTGAAGGTCACAACCCGTTGTGCGGGGATCACATCAAGCTGTCAATGAATGTGCTGGATGACAAGATTGAGACCATCGCCTTCGAAGGACACGGCTGCGCGATCTGCAAGGCCTCCGCCTCGATGATGACCGGCGCTGTCAAAGGCAAATCAGTGCAGGATGCCGAAGTCATGGTCGAGGAATTCAGGGGTATGGCGACCGGCACGCTTGATCCCGAGAGCACGGCAAATCATCTGGGCAAGCTGAAGATATTTTCCGGCGTGAAGGATCTGCCGTCACGGGTCAAGTGCGCGATCCTGCCCTGGCATACGCTGCATGCTGCGCTCAATCCTGTCCTGAGCCCTTCGACAAACTCAGGACAAGCTCCGCGTAGCGGAGTCGAAGGGACCGAAGCATCGATCTCGACAGAAGGCGAAGCCGATCCTGTCCCCGGCTCAATGATAGGCCAAGAATAATCATGCGTGTATCTCTAAAAATTCACATTTCGTCATTCCGGCGAAGGCCGGAATCCAGTGCTTTTAAAGGAATGGACACCGGCCTCCGCCGGTGTGACGGATTTTTAGATGTGCCCATGCCTGGAATCACTGACATCCCATGCCAAAAATAGCCGACATCGAAGACACCCCGAACCCGAACGCGGTCAAGTTCGTGCTGAAGGACAGGTTGACCTGGGGCACGGCGCATTCTTTCGACAGTGCCGGGTCGGCCGCTGCCGATCCGCTTGCCGCAAAATTGTTTGCGATCCCCCATGTCGTCAATGTGTATTACATGGACAAATGGATCACCGTCACCCAGGACGGCGAGGCGGACTGGCCAAAACTGGTGCGGGAGATCGCTATGCCGATCAGGGAAGCTGAATCAGCCGAGAAACCCGAGCATGAAGCTGTATCCAGTTTTGATGACGATGATCCAAGGCTGGCTGCGATCCGCAAATTGCTGGACGAGCAGGTCAGGCCCGCGCTGGTGTCGGACGGCGGCGATCTGCAGATCGTCGGTCTGGACGGCAATGTGCTTTCGATACGCTATTTCGGCGCATGCGGAAGCTGTCCGAGTTCACTCGCCGGGACACTCTCTGCGATCGGCAATCTGGCACGCACCATCGAACCCGACATCGAAGTCCAAGTTGTATGAAAAAGTGGGCGGTATGAGCGGTTGGGTGGACGTTGCCAGAGTGGACGCGATCTCCATAGGCAAGCCGGTGCACATTGAAATAGACGGCACCGGTATCGCGGTGTTCAAACTGGACCATGCATTCTATGCGATCGAAGATGTCTGCACCCATGACGGCGGCAAGCTGACCGGCGGCTGTGTGGAAGATGACCAGATCGTCTGCCCGCGTCACGGCGCCCGTTTCTCGATCAAAACCGGCGAGGCACTGACCGCACCGGCCTACGAACCGACTGCAACTTTTCCCGTCAGAATAGTAAACGGCATGGTTCAGGTCAGGGACGACCGCTGGGATGATTGACCTGCATGATTCGCAATACACATGCCATCATTCCCGCTTTTTTCGGGAATGACACACCAGCTGTATTATTTTCATAGTTCCATACTGGATGATGCAGCGTTGTCTTCAATCATGTAACCTTCAATAATCCGCGACACAGTTTCCTTGCCTCACCATGACACTTTTGCTGCGCCGCCTGATATTCCTCACGATCTGTATTCTTGCCAACACTGTTCATGCCGGCCAGCAGAGCTATCCGTTCAAGTTGATCAATCAGCGTGATGCAGACAGGCAAGTGCTGATGGCCCAAAACAAGGGGCCGGCGCCGATACTGATGAACCTCAAACTCACAGCGGTTGATGCGATCGTAGAGCCCTCTTCCTCCATCGTGAGTGTCATCAAGCCAAACGAATCTATCTCAGCCGCAACCATCCGTAGCAAAGTGCCCGGGCAGGTATACCAGGTAAGCAGCTCTTATAAATACTCGATTGGCGACCCGGATGCAGTTCAGGGCACTGACGTAACTTATCGACTCCCGTTCCCCGGAGGAACATCCTTTACAGTAGGGCAAGTCATCGGTGGAAAGATAACCACCCATACCGGGCCGGATTCAAAATGCGCGATCGATTTCGACGTGCCGATCGGAACCCCGGTGCTGGCGGCGAGAAAAGGCATCGTGGTCGATATCGAACAAGGCAACACCTTGGGTGGCAACGACCCCCGTCTAAAATCCAACCATGTGCTGGTGCTGCATGAAGATGGGACACTGGGGTTGTATTCGCACCTGGCTGCCTACAGTCATGCCGTTACCTTCGGGCAAACGGTCGAAGCCGGCATGCTCATCGGGTATTCAGGCAATGTCGGATATTCGACAGGCCCCCATTTGCATTTTGCGGTATTGACCAACACCCGA
>JBDTPM010000291.1:0-7559 GCA_039932695.1 Gallionella sp.
GTAGGGCGGAACGCATGGCGGTTCCGCCGGATGTGATGGTTGGGAACATGCGGCGAATCGCCCGCGAGGGGCATCCGCCCTACAGGGAAGAGCCAATACAATTCAATTCCGATGCTGCCAACTCTCGGCGAATGAGCCCGGGCTTCAGCGGCTCCAGCTGACGCGCAGCAGATTCTGATCCGAGTTGAAGTGAAACTCCAGTTCGCCCTGATATGCGTGGTGCAGCGCCTCTCCGATATCGCGCGCCAGATGGATGTCGGTGGTGGTCACCTGCATGCCGCGTCCGGATTTTTCAATGTCCATGATGCGCTGCAACGGATGCTCCGCCTTTTCCTGGGTCTCGCGATGCCGTATCAAATGCATTATTTCCTGCTCGTGCGCCGCAAAAAAATCCCCGCTTATTGACACATAGCCCGCAGGAAAATGATCGCGCACCCGGTGGCAGGCCGGGCAGGTCGTCGGATGTGCATCTTTCGGCTTGTCCAGCCATTGCCAGCGCCCCTTGTGGAACACCGCGCCGCAGTCAGGACAGAATGTCGGTTCGGAAAGTTTCCCTTTGCTTTTGTAGCTGTCCATTACCGTTTCCAGCGGCAGCCGGTCTCGGCGGATCGGGTGAAAACCTGCGGGGTGTGATTGAGTACTCATGATGGCCTCCTGGTGTCAGTGCATCCCCGAAAACATCGATGGAGATATCTTTCAATATGAACCTGAAAATTAAAATTTCAAGTCATTTTTATCGATGACACACTAAAACAATAGGATATTATCGTTAGCGTTCAGGGTTTAGTTTTCTGATGGACTTTTCCATTGGAATGTTTCGTTCATAATCAAGAGAGGCGCAATGAAGATTTGGGTGGATGCCGATGCGTGTCCCAAAGTGATCAAGGAGATCCTGTTTCGTGCCGCGGACAGGATGAAGATCCAGCTTACGCTGGTCGCTAACAAGCTGCTTTATTGTCCGCCTTCGCCGCATATCCGCGCGATGCAGGTGCCCGCGGGTTTCGATGTGGCCGATAACAAGATCGCGCAGCAGGTCGAGCCGGGCGATCTGGTGATCACTGCGGATATTCCGCTGGCTGCCGATGTGATCGCGAGGGGCGGTCATGCGCTGAATCCGCGCGGGGAGTTTTATACCAAGGACACTATCCAGGAGCGGCTGACGATGCGCAATTTCATGGAGGGTTTGCGCGGCAGCGGCGTCGAGACGGGCGGCCCGCCGATCTTGAGCCAGAAGGACCGTCAGGAGTTTGCGAATCAACTGGACAGGTTTCTGGCCAAATACGCCGCCCATGCAGCCAATTCGAGGTGAATCATGGCCGCTACTTTTGCTTAGGTTGTCTTGTGTTCTTCCCGAGTCTGGCTCAAGATTGGGATGTAGAACTTTTTAACGGGAGAATTCATGATCAATTTTTCACGCATTACAGTCATTCTGCTTTCTATCCTTTTTCTCAGTGCATGCGGTTCTCTCAAGATGGGTCGAGATTTTGATGTGGGTGTTTTCGCAACCAAGATCGAGCAGGGTGTCACCACCCAAACCCAGGTCAAATCCTGGCTGGGTGAGCCCATCAGCGTGGGGGTCAGCCTTGAGGCTGATGGCGGGCGCTACGACGAGTGGGACTATTACTTCGCCGAAGGCGAACTGGCTGACATGAGCACTGCCAAGGTGAAGATCCTGCAGATCAAGTTCGACAAGCAAGGTAAAGTGCGCAGCTATAACTGGTCGGCTTCCAGGCAATAAACATTACAGCGGCCGAAATGCCATGGCGTGTTCATCTGCTTGAAGTTGAACGCCCATCTTCAAAATTCGATGGTGGAAGTAAGTGCTGAGATGTCGAAAAGAGCCTTGCCCTTGTCACAAGTTTACCGCCTGATGGAACCGGGGCCGGTGGTGCTGATCACGACTGCGCACAAGGGCAAGGCGAACATCATGACCCAGTCTTGGCACACGATGATGGAGTTCGAGCCGCCGCTGGTGGGCTGCGTAATCAGCGGACGGAATCACAGTTTTGACGCTTTGGTCACGAACAGGGAATGCGTGATCAACATCCCGGCGGAGAATCTGGCCAGGCAGGCGGTAGGCATCGGCAATTGCTCAGGGAAGAAGATCGACAAATTCAAGAAGTTCAAGCTGACACCGCTGCCCGCATCGCAGGTGGAACCGCCGTTGATCGCCGAGTGCTACGCCAATCTCGAATGCAGGGTGGCCGATACACGGATGGTGAACAAGTACAACTTCTTCGTGCTGGAAGTGGTCAAGGCATGGATAGATCCGGCAAAGAAGGATCCGCGCACCCTCCATCATCGCGGCAAGGGGTCTTTCATGGTTGCGGGCAAAACGATCAAGCTGCCATCCCGGATGAAGTGATCGAAGTCGCGACATGTGCTCGACAGGTTTGTGATGGTAAGGGCAGGATGACATGGCTGTGCAGTTGACCTGACGACAGGCCAATCAAAGCGCTCGAAATCAGCCCTCGCATGAAGTGCAGCGTGGGATAAAGATAAGCTATACTAATCATGTATTTGAAGTAGTGCCCCGAATTATTTTTTGGTCAGCACCATGGAGGCAGGATATCGTGTTTACCGCCGAAAAATGTTCATTAAGGTTCGGTGCCTTCGAAACAATAGTTCATTCCATATTTAGAGGAAAACCCGATGCGTAAATATTCATCACGAATGATCTTCTTTGTACTTGCACTGCTGTCGGCAGACCTTTTATTGCCAACTTGCGGTTTCGCCGCGATGTTGAGGATAGGGGGCACCGGAGCTGACCTGGGTACTATGCAGTTGTTGGCAGATGCGATTCGAAAGCACTCTCCGGATACCAAGATCAATATTCAGCCGAGTATCGGTAGCTCCGGAGGAATCAGCGCAGTCTTGGCAGGCGCGCTCGATATCGCGATCAGCTCACGCCCCTTAAAAGATGATGAACGGGCAAAGGGTGCGCAGGAGTGGCTCTATGCAAGAACCCCTTTTGTTTTTGCCACCGAACAGCAATTGCCACAGACTCAATTGACATTGAAGGAAATCATCGGTATCTATGACGGCAGCTTGACGAAGTGGAAAGATGGAACGACCATCCGTATCATTCTACGCCCCGAAACAGAAACTGATACGGCATTGCTCAAGAAATACATCCCGGGTATGGAGGCCGCTATGGGAAAGGCTTATCTTCGCCGCGGTCCGCCAATCGCTACGACTGATCAGGACGCTGCCGACAAGATCCAGCAGATATCAGGTGCAGTAGGCTCGAGTACCCTTGCATTGATTCTTGGGGAGAATCGCCCCCTGAAGGCTTTAGCAATAAACGGCATCGCGCCCACCCTGGAAAACCTCGCTAACGGCACATACTCTATGACCAAGCCCCTCTATTTGATTACAGGCGCTCATCTGACAGCGGAGGCGAAGCGATTCGTCGATTTTATGAGGTCGAAGGAGGGCGCGACCATTTTGCAACACACCGGCCATCTGGTGACCTGGCCGAACATGAAATAATCCAAACCTGACTATCTATCCAATCCAAAAGCAAATCTCATGGTTGAGCAAATAGACGCAAATACCGGCTTGGCGAAGGTCGTCAGAATAATAGCCGCAATAATTTCGATTATTGTATTTATCTCGATCCCCGCCGGATTTTTTTCCATTGCGTATAAATATGAGTCGGAGGAAATCTACAGGGAAGCCACTCTGGGCGCGGATATTGTTTCAGAAACAATTTACAGCAATCCGGATTTGTGGAAGTTCAATGAACATCGGCTGGTTGGCGCGCTGAAGCAAGTTCAATCGCGCATTTATGTTCATCAGAGTATCGTTACCGATGAAAACGGGAAAACGATTGCAATGTTACCGGCCGAACTCGATCATCCTGTTTTCAGCCGCAGTGTCGAGCTGACCGATGGCGAGAAGATTGTCGGGAAAATTACAGTCGCGGAAAGCATGAGACCGTTGTTGTTTGATACTGCCATGGCAGGACTTTATAGTTCCATACTGGCGCTGGCGATTTATTTTGCGCTGAAAATATTGCCGTTGCGAGCTTTGAACCGCGTCATCAGGCATCTCGATGAATCTCAGAAATTGCTCCGCGAGGAAATTCAAGCCAAAGAGCTGGCGCTGGTTGAAGCACGGGATATGGGAATCACAATGCGCCACCAGGCGCAGCATGACGCTCTAACCAATCTGCCCAATCGGGTTTTGCTGCATGATCGCCTGCAACAGGCAATTTTGATATGCCGTAGGGAAAAGAAGACTCTTGCGCTGATCATGATGGATCTCGATCGATTCAAATCGATTAACGATACACTCGGGCATCATTCCGGGGATCTCGTTTTGCAGCAAGTGGCGAAACGCTTGCTGTATGTATTGCGCGTCTCAGATACGGTAGCACGATTGGGAGGAGATGAATTTGCGATCTTGCTTCCGAGCGTTAACGGTCATACAGGTGTCGTCATTACGGCAAAAAAGATAATCGAAGCCGTCAAAGAACCGCTAAAACTCGAAAATCAAATGCTGCATATCAGCGCCAGCCTTGGTATCGTACTGTTCCCCGAGCACGGCGATGACCCTGCTGCGCTTATGCGTTGTGCCGACGTGGCGATGTATAGCGCCAAGAACGCCCAGACCGGCTTTGAGATTTATAATGTCGAACAGGATTTGGAAAATACCAGAAAGATATATCTGCAAAACGATCTACGGGGTGCAATCGAGGGAAATCAACTTATCCTCCACTATCAACCAAAGATCGACCTTGCAACTAATCGTGTTTGCAGCGTCGAAGCCCTGGTGCGCTGGCAACACCCAACTGAAGGGCTGGTATTTCCGGACGATTTTGTTCCAATTGCCGAGCAGAACAGTCTGATCAAGCTATTGACACGCGAAGTGCTCAGAATGGCCTTGAGGCAATTATCCAAGTGGAAAACGACAGGCCTTGCGCTTCCAGTCGCTATCAATATTTCCGGTGTCAATCTGCAGGATCCGACATTTTCAGATCAGGTTGTCGAGATATTGGGAGAGTTTTCGGTTTCGCCATCAATGATCGAAATGGAAATCACCGAAACCGCAATCATGGAAGATCCGATGTCCGCGATCAAAACCGTAAATAAATTACGTGATATCGGTATTGTTATTTCAATCGATGATTTCGGCACTGGGTATTCTTCTATGGCGTACCTCAAAAAGCTGTTGGTTGCCAAAATCAAAGTTGACAAGTCATTTGTGATGGATATGGCCAAAAATGCAAACGATCTGGTTATTGTCCGTTCAACAATCGAACTTGCGCATAATTTGGGGTTGACCGTGATTGCTGAAGGGGTTGAGAGCGAAGAGATTTTAGAGCAACTAAGGTCTTTAGGATGCGATGTGGCCCAAGGTTATTACATGAGCCGTCCGATCTCTGCCGATAAGCTTAACGAATGGCTGGAAAAATCGATTTGGGGTATCGATAATGATAGTTAGCATCCACATTGGATTTGTCGGACAAGACGAACTTGTTACAACCTGAAAATCGGCCCAGATTCGCACACCTGTAGTCGCCAAGATCACAGTGGGGTTGTATTAACAGATCTATACCCACTACCGCTACCCGGGATCTCGCTACGCTATCAAAGAATAAAAAGCTCACCAAATATGGAACAGTTTATAAAAAAATCATACGGCGCCATTTGCCGGCATGTCGATATGACGTATGCTGCACCCATCTGTTCTAACTGAAGGAGGAATAAAAATGTTACCTGCTCTGCGTAAACCACTAGGTATGTTGATATTCGCTGCGATGCTGGTCACGGCATGTGCGACGACACAGCTCAACTCGGTCTGGAAAGATCCTTTGTATCAGTCGCGCCCCGCGAAGGTCATGGTCATTGGGGTGGCCAAGAATCCGCTTAACCGCAGATTGTTCGAGGATGTGTTCGTCGCGCAGCTCAAGGGGCGCGGCACCGATGCGATCGCGAGCTATACCGTTCTGCCCGACAAGCAGCAGGATGACCAGGCGGCGATCGCGGACAAGGTGAAAGCGCTGGGTGTCGATACGGTTCTTATCACCAGAACGGTGAGCAAAAAGACCGTGCAGACCTATGTGTCTGGATCGGCCTATTATCCCCCGCCGTATTACAGCACTTGGCCCGACTATTATGGGTACGGTTATCGCTATATGTATTCTCCGGGCTATATCGCCGAGGACGAATACGCGGTGATCGAAACCAATCTGTATGAAACCCGGAATGACAAACTGGTATGGGCGGCTTCATCCGAAACCTTGATCACCGACTCGAACCAGAACCTGATCAAGTCCTACATCGGCATCATGGTGGAATCCATGGCCAAGGACGGGTTGCTGGGCAAATAGCTCATTCCGGTTGCTCATTAACCACCAACCCTTTACCACCTCCCCGTACACCTGCAAGGGCTAGTCCGGTGAGTTCCCCGCTGCTGTGCAGCGACCCTTCCGCAGTCAGGGGGAGAACCGAAACCGCTCCTCCCCTGACATGGGGTGGCTGGGAGGGGTTGGGGGTGCGGATATTCTAGGAACATGCAGTGCCCATTAGCAATTTGGTGTGTCAAATAAGGGGTAAGCATGGCAAAAGCAAAAACGATCTATAGCTGCACCGAATGCGGCGGTCAGACGCTGAAGTGGCAGGGGCAGTGCCCGCATTGCGAGACGTGGAACACACTGGTTGAAAGTGTCGCTGAGACGATGCCTGCCGGAGGGAAGAACCGTTTCAGCGGTTTGGCGGCGAGCGGCAAGGTACAGCGTCTTTCCGATGTGGAGGCGCAGGAAGTGCCGCGCACGCCGACCGGCATCGTCGAGTTCGACCGCGTGCTGGGCGGCGGTCTGGTGCAGGGCGCGGTGGTGCTGATCGGCGGCGATCCCGGCATCGGCAAATCCACGCTGCTGTTGCAGGCGCTGGCGCATCTCTCATCTACCCAGAATGTGTTGTATGTCAGCGGCGAAGAATCCCCGCAGCAGATCGCTTTGCGCGCCAAGCGTCTGGTGCTCGATGCCAGTGCGGTGCATCTGCTGCCGGAGATACAACTGGAAAAGATCCAGGCCATCATCGCGCAGCAAAAGCCGGACGTGGTGGTGATCGACTCGATCCAGACCATCTATTCCGAACAACTCACCTCCGCGCCCGGCTCGGTGGCGCAAGTGCGCGAATGCGCCGCGCAACTCACGCGCATCGCCAAGAGTAACAACGTCACGATGATCTTCGTTGGCCACGTCACGAAGGAAGGCACGCTGGCAGGGCCGCGCGTGCTGGAACACATTGTCGATACCGTGCTGTATTTTGAGGGCGACACGCATTCCAGTTTCCGCTTGATACGCGCGTTCAAGAACCGCTTCGGCGCGGTGAACGAACTCGGCGTGTTCGCGATGACCGAGAAAGGCCTGCGCGAAGTGAGCAACCCGTCCGCACTGTTCCTGTCGCAGCACGGCGCGCAGGTCGCCGGATCGTGCGTGATGGTCACTCAGGAAGGCACGCGGCCTTTGCTGGTGGAGATACAGGCGCTGCTCGATGAAGCGCATTCGCCCACGCCGCGCCGTCTCTCATTAGGATTGGAACAGAACC
>JBDTPM010000292.1:0-2298 GCA_039932695.1 Gallionella sp.
AAGAAAATGCCACCGAGCCAGCGAACTACCCCCATCCTAATTGCCCCCTCGCTTCGCTCTCCCCCACTGCAAGGGGGAAGGAACCAATTCGGCGCGATGAACAATCAGGTTTGATTGATGAAAGTGCCGTGCAGCGTCTCGGATCGCAGTTCGGGCTGAACAGCCTGGACGCGAATTGGTTGGCAGATGAAGACGGCATCACGCGCGTCACCGTCAGCACTGAAGCAGGGCAGCGTCAGGCTTATATTCCCTATACTGACCGTGCCATCAAATGGCATACCGATGGCTATTACAATCCGCCAGAGCGGCAGATTCAAGCCATGATCCTGCATTGCGTGCAGAGTGCCGGACAGGGCGGCGAGAACCGGTTGATGGATCATGAGATCGCCTACCTGATGTTGCGCGATGCTAATGCCGATTTCATCCGCGCGCTGTCCGCACCGGATGCAATGACGATCCCGGAACGTACTGATGAACAAGGTGTTGCGCGTGCCACTCAAACCGGCCCGGTTTTTTCGGTAGACCCAACCAGCGGCGCGCTGCACATGCGCTATACCGCGCGCACCCGCAGCATCGTATGGAAACAGGACGAGACCACACAGGCGGCTGTAGCCGCCTTGGAAAGCCTGCTCGCTTCGGATCTGCCGCACATCCACCGTACGCGGCTCGAACCCGGCATGGGGCTGTTGTGCAACAACGTGCTGCATGACCGTGCTGCATTCAGTGACAGCCCCGGTCAAGCCCGTTTGCTTTACCGGGCGCGCTATTACGAGCGGATCGCAGGAACATCATCAGAGACGTGATCAATTCTAGATAGGAAATGAAAAAGCCCGCAGACCGCGGGCTTTTTCTATCCGGCAGTAACCCGGATTACATCTTCCAGCCGTAAGCCACACCCAGAGAATCTTCAGACATGTTCAAGTTGAAACCAGCTGTAGCACCTGTGCCGGTAACGGTCTTCTTGAAAGCGTGCATATAGCCTACCGTGACTTCGCCATTGTTGGCCAGCGTCCAGGTCCCACCCAGGGTCAGATGGTTTTCGACTATGCCTGGCGCGAGGACATTGAACTGGGTTTCATTGTCGGGGATAGGCTGCTTGCCGGTACTGAAGCCCGCACGAACTTCTAAATTGCTGTCGTACTTATGGCTCGCACCAAACTTGAGTACGGTCATATCTTTCCAGCCAAAACCTGGGCCGCCATTGCTACCCAAAGGTTGCAACACATTACCTGAGTTAGCGATCGATTTCACCCCGCTGTATTGTATCGTCTGAACGTCAGCCGCAAGGGTGGTTGAATTGTCTAGCTTGAACGCGACACCCACACCATAGTTGGCCGGAATATCGAACCCGCCCTGCTCCGCGAACAAGCCGGCGTACTTGCTGAACTTGCCCATCTTGGTCTTGGTCTGATAAGTGGCACCCAATGACACGGCAGGTGTAATCTGACCGGTCCAGCCGATGCGCACCCCCCAACCCGTAGAAGAGTCATAACCATTATTGCTTAAGCTACCGGGAGTAGCAGAAAACATTGCGAAATTTTGCAGGCCTTCCGCTTTGAATCTCTGGTAAGCGAGGTTCAGCGAAATGCCGATTGAATTATCCGGATTCAGTTTCCTGGCATAAGTTGGTGCAATGAATAATTGCGATAGATCCACGCCCAAATCTCCTGTACCGAACATCGCACCACCAGTTCGTGTATTAAAGTCTGTATATTTGGTGTTCATGCCGCCGTTGCCATACACCGCAACGCCAACGGCAGAATCAGTGCCAAGCATTTTGTTATAGCCGAATTCCGGAATAACAAAACTGCTGTCGCCATTGCCACTGTAAGTTCCAGCTGCGGGACCCATCAGAGAAGTAAGCTCGGTATTCCTGTTTGGCTTAAAAAGATCCACGCCCACGTCTATGCGATTGCCGACCATGACGATACCGGCTGGATTGGTTGCTGCCGCCAAGCTATCCTGCGGCAAAGCGATTCCCACTCCTGCCATGCCTTTTGCTTTCATGCCGTAGCCGTGTGAAAAATAACCATTGGTTGCCTGTGCGAGTGGTGATGCCATTACGCCAGCAGCAATCAATGAAACAGCGATCTTATTTATTTTCATGAAAAAACTCCCCCAGTTGATTAAAAGAAAACTCCTACCCTAACTACCAAAAAATTATAACCGCTTAAATGAACAAACAGATGTCGGTATCTCCGGCAAACCCCAGGAACATCGCCGCACCGCCGTATTCGCACTGCTCGATGAATTCGCTCTTGTCGAATTCGAACAGATCGACCGTCATCTGGCAGGCGA
>JBDTPM010000293.1:0-4253 GCA_039932695.1 Gallionella sp.
TGTATCTGGTCGTTGCATATCACATGACCAATCTGTATTTCGCGCATCAATCTGCTTTCGAACGTTTCATTCTGGTCGATGGCGGTATCTATCCGAACCTGTTCTGGTGGGGATATGGCGTACTGGGCAATCTATTGCCGCTGGTGTTGATCTTTCACCCAAGTCTGGGAAACACCAAGTCTGTGCTCGTGGCTTCGGTGTCGGTGATACTGGGAGGTCTTGCATTGCTGTATGTGTTCATCATCGGCGGGCAGGCATTCCCCTTGTCCATATTCCCGGGCTATGAAGTCAGCAGCAGTTTCGGCGATGGGCAAATCGGCCAGTATCATCCCTCGCTTCCGGAGTTTCTGCTGGGCATGGGCGGGCTGGGAGTCGCATTTTTGATCACTACGGTCAGTGTCCGGGTGCTTGATTTCATTCCACATGACAAGCCATATATCGCCGGACAGAGAGCGACTGATTGATTCTGCCATGAACCGGATGCTGATTTCCGCGGCTCACAAGTCATCCGGAAAAACGATGGTCAGCATAGGCTTGTGCACCGCGTTGAGAAAACGCGGACACCAAGTCCAGCCTTTCAAGAAAGGTCCCGATTACATCGATCCGATGTGGCTCAGTCTGGCTTCAGGCCACGCCTGTCGCAATCTCGATCTGTACCTGATGGAACGCGATGACATCGTTTCGACTTTTGAACAGCACAGTGCCGAGATCAATCTGGTCGAGGGAAACAAGGGCCTCTATGATGGCCTGGCGCTGGATGGCAGCAACAGCAACGCCGCACTGGCCACATTGCTCGATCTGCCGGTATTCCTGGTGATCGATGCGCGCGGCATGACGCGCGGCATCGCGCCGTTGATACTTGGCTATCAGGCATTCGATCGTGATATCAATATCGCCGGCGTGATACTCAACAATCTGGGTGGCAGTCGCCATGAAGCCAAATTGCGCGCCGTCATCGAGCATTACACCGACGTACCGGTGATAGGTGCGATCCATCACGATGAGCGGCTCAGCATCGTTGAGCGGCATCTTGGCTTGATGCCCAGCAATGAATCTGAAGCAGCGTCAGCCATGGTCAAACAGATAGGCGATGTCATCGAGACAGCGGTCGATCTGGACAGGCTGCTCGCACTATCCAGCAGAGAACCTCTAGTTGCCCCGCACAAAGCCGAAGTGAGAGCGCTTCCCTGCGGGGATAAGGTAACCATAGGTGTGGCGCGCGATCGTGCCTTTGCTTTTTATTACGCCGACGATCTCGACGCGCTGGTCGCGGCAGGAGCTGAAATTATTCCGTTCGACAGTTTGAGTGACTCACAACTTCCCGATGTGGATGCGCTGTATATCGGCGGGGGATTCCCCGAGGTGTTTGCAGCGAAACTGGAAAAGAATGTCACCTTGCGCAACCAGATCAAACAGGCGATCGCAACAGGTATGCCTGTCTATGCCGAGTGCGGCGGGTTGATGTATCTGTCGCGCAGTATTGTCTATCAAGGAAGGTCATACCAGATGGTGGGTGCGATTCCCGGTGATGTGCAGATGCATGACAAACCCATCGGGCGCGGCTACGTGCACTTGGCGGAGAACGCCACACACCCATGGCCGAGACGAGGTGCGCCGGACAGGCAGATCAGGGCCCATGAATTTCATTATTCCAGCCTGGAAAATCTGCCAAAAGACAGCCAATTCGCCTACCATGTCACACGCGGGCATGGCATCAACGGACATCAGGATGGCCTGATCCTGAATAACCTGCTGGCTTCTTACACGCATCTGCGCACTATCGGAAGCTGCTATTGGGCTGAACGTTTCGTCGCATTCATTCAGCGTATCAAGACAGAAAAAGCGAGTGTGCCTATGCATGCTGTGCTTGACTGAAGTTACCATGCGAGTCGATATGATGCAGGATCGTGATTTTTCCGATAAAGGCTAGCATGGATTTTCTGCCCATTTTTCTAAATATCAAGGATAAGCAGTGCCTGGTGGTCGGCGGCGGGGAAGTCGCCAAGCGCAAGGCGGGCGTGCTGCTGGAAGCGGGGGCAAAAGTGCGCGTGGTCGCGCAGCAGATCGACCCTGCATTGGCAGGACAACAGCGCGTTGAAGCCATCGTCGCGCGTTTCGCAGCGCAGCACCTCGATGGCGCGGTGCTGGTCATCGCTGCAACCAATGACCGCAGTGTCAATCAGCAAGTCTCGGTACTTGCGCGGGCGCGCAACCTGCCGGTGAACGTGGTAGATGATCCCGAGCTGTGCAGCTTCATCATGCCGGCCATACTCGACCGGTCGCCGTTGATGGTTGCATTTTCCAGCGGTGGTGCATCCCCGGTATTGACGCGCATGATGCGCGGCAGACTGGAGACCATGATCCCTCAAGGCTATAGCCGTCTTGCTGCGTTCGCAGAGCGCTTCCGCGAGACGGTCAAGACGCGGGTCACCAACCCGGCGAAACGACGCATCTTCTGGGAGAACGCACTGGAAGGCGTGGTTGCCGAAAAAGTGCTGACCGGCGATGAAGCCAGTGCCGAGGCGATGCTGCAACAGATGCTGGCGAACGAGGACAACATCCAGCGCGGCGAGGTATATCTGGTCGGCGCAGGCCCGGGTGATCCGGACCTGCTGACTTTTCGTGCGCTGCGACTGATGCAGAAAGCGGATGTTGTGGTCTATGACAATCTGGTATCCAAGCCCATCGTCGAGATGACGCGCCGCGATGCGGAGCGCATCTTTGTCGGCAAGAAACGCGCCGACCATACCTTGCCCCAGGAAGAGATCAATGAACTGCTGGTGCGTCTCGCCAAACAGGGAAAACGCGTATTGAGATTGAAGGGTGGCGACCCATTCATCTTCGGGCGTGGTGGTGAAGAGATCGAGACCCTGGCCGCAGAAGGTATTCCGTTCCAGGTCGTGCCAGGCATCACTGCGGCCTCTGGCGTCGCTTCATACGCAGGCATCCCGCTGACCCATCGCGACCATGCGCAGTCCTGCATATTTGTCACCGGCCATCTCAAGGACGGCACGATGAACCTCGATTGGGATGCGCTCGCACGACCCAAGCAGACCGTCGTTGTGTACATGGGGCTGCACGGGCTGGAGACTCTGTGCGCCGAACTCGTCAAACACGGCATGCCGAACACCACACCCATCGCCATCGTGCAACAGGGCACGACGCAAAATCAGCGCGTCGTCACCGGTACGCTGGCGACGCTGCCCGGAATCGTGCTGGCAGAGCAATTACAGGCTCCGACTTTGATCATCATCGGCGGAGTCGTCACGCTCAGGAAAAAGCTGGCCTGGTTCAACCCGGTGAGAGCTGCAAAACTGGAAAAGTAATATCCGTAGTCAAATAAATGGAGAGGGAATATCACATGGCAACAATGACACTCAAGAATGTGATGCTGGCGGCATTGTTGCTGCTCGGCATAAGCAATGCGATGGCCGATGGCGCGAATCTGAAACCCTTTGTGCTAGCTTCAAAAGGCACCGGGACGATAGTCGAAAAAACCGAACAATCCAAAACGGCATTGATCGCCGGAGGTTTTACCGTGGTCGGAGAATATTCGCCTTACCCCGATGCCAATATCCTGATCGTCACGAACGACGAGTTGAAGACCAATGCGGCAGCCTCTGAACATGGTGGTTTCGGAGCTGTGCAAAGGGTGGCGATAAGCAAAATGAATACTGAGGTGCAGGTTAGCTATACCAGCCCGGTCTACATGGCGAATGCATATCGGATGAAGAATGATTTGAGCGGTGTTGCGGCAGGATTGAGTACTGCGCTGGGCAAGGTGGAAGAGTTCGGCGCCAAGCAAGGGATGACCGCCAGTCAAGCTCGCAAGTATCACTATATGATGGGCATGGAATATTTCGATGAACCAAGTGTGCTGGCTGAATATGCCAGCTATGAGGAAGCCGTCAAGTCTGTGGATGCGAAACTTACCACCAACAAGAACGGGGTCAGCAAGATTTATCGCGTGGATGTCCCGGGCAAACAGGAAAGCCTGTTCGGCGTCGCGATGAAAGGAGCTACCGAAGCCGACAAATATATGGATGACCGATTCATCATGAGCGAGATCGATTTCCACGATATCAGATCCACCGCTCATCTGCCCTATGAGGTACTGGTTTCGGGCAATAAGGTCTATGCGCTATACGCGCGATTCCGTATCGCGATCAACTTCCCCGATTTGAGCATGATGGGAAAAAACAGCTTCATGAATATCATGAAAACCCCGGAAGCGATACGCAGCGTTTTGCAGA
>JBDTPM010000294.1:0-3091 GCA_039932695.1 Gallionella sp.
CAAGGGAACGCTGTTCGTGGATGTGCAGCGGCGCATCAATATGTATTTGCGCGCCCTGTGGGCACGCGATTTTTTCATGCGCCCGACCAGCGGCGACTTTGAATCGCGCGAGGGTTACAAACCCTATATAGAAGATTACTTCTTGCACCTACCTGATGCATTCGATGATTTTCTCCCCCCCGCAGGGGGACGTTCGGCCCCTCTCCCTCTGGGAGAGGGTTCGGGAGAGGGAGATGAACCTGTACCGGGACTGGAGCTATACCGTGCCACTGCCGCACATTGCGCCGCGCATCTGGTTTACACCCGCGAACAAATTTCCGCCGAGGCGCTGAATCCCTTGCAGATGGCGGTCATCAGCGTGGTTGAAGATGCGCGCGTGGAAATGCTGGCCATCCGTGCTTTCCCCGGACTGAAACAATTATGGGCCAAGCTGCACACCGTACAAGCCGAACAGGCAAACACCATCGGCGATTATTTGAATCGCCTGGCGCGCGCGCTACTGGACAGTGATTATCAGGATAATGACCCGTGGATAGCCGAAGGCCGCGCGTTGTTCGCGCAGGCCACCGAGCGTTTGGCGGACAACACGATCTCTTGGGAAATCGGCGTGGCCTTGGCGCACGCGCTCGCGCAAAAACGCATCGCCTTCAATCCACGTACCGACATCCTGAGCGCACCCTACCGCGATGACAACCGCTATTTCTGGGCGTTTGAGGAATTCGATTTCAACAAATCACAGGCCGCAGGCTTTGAAACCGTCAGGCAAGTGCGCAAGCGCGTATCAGTCATGGAATTCGCCAACGAAATCGAAGTGGAAAATGCGGGCGACGATGCCCAGGAAATCTGGGTGATGTCGGAGGAATTTTTCCCCTACGAAGATAATGGCGTGAGCTTCAACCAACGGGAAGGCAAGGAGCCGGTGTCGGAGCCTTACCATTACGCGGAATGGGATTACCAGATTCAGTTGGAGCGCCCGGCCTGGGCAACGGTATTGGAAAAGCGCCCCAAGACCGGCGATTTGCAAGTCATCGGCCAAATCACCGCCGACAATAAGCGCATCGCTTCGCGCTTGAAATTCCTGCTGGACGCGATGCAACCGCAAGGCGTGCAGCGCATCCGCAAGCTGGAAGACGGCGATGAAATAGATATCAACGCCGCCATCAGCAGCATGATAGATTTCCGCATGGGCATGCAACCCGATCCGCGCATCATGATGCGCTCTGTGCGCAAGGTGCGCGACATTTCGGTGCTGGTGCTGCTGGATTTATCCGAGTCCACCAACGAAAAAGTGCTGGGGCAGGAGCAAACCGTGCTGGATCTCACGCGCCAAGCGTGCGTGTTACTGGCCGATGCGATCCATAAAATAGGCGACCCGTTTGCGATACACGGTTTTTGCTCCGACGGCCGTCACGATGTGGAGTATTATCGCTACAAGGATTTTGATCAGCCCTACACTGACGCGCCCAAAGCGCGGCTGGCGGGCATGACCGGACAACTATCCACGCGTATGGGCGCGGCCATCCGCCACTCTGCGCATTACCTGCGCGGCCAGAGAACGGCCAAAAAATTACTGATGGTGATTACCGATGGCGAACCGGCGGACATTGATGTGCGCGACCCGCAATATTTGCGCTACGATACCAAGAAGGCGGTCGAGGAAGCGGCGCGGCATGGCATCACCACCTTCTGCATGACACTGGATCCGCGCGCCGACCAATATGTGTCGCGCATTTTTGGCGCGAAAAATTATATGGTGGTGGACCAGATTGCCCGCCTGCCGGAGAAGCTGCCACTGCTGTACGCTGGACTCACGAGGTAAAAATGGAACAACGCTACGCAGGATTGCACGAAGACGAGAATGGTGGCATGACCAACCTGGGGCAGATGGTCAAGGACGGTTGGGTGTTCGGGCTGATTCCTGACGACGAGGATTGCAAGGGCTGGAATGCCGGGCAAATGCAAGTCTTGTATGAAAAAATCTACGCCGAGTGGGAGAAGTACGGACACCTTCCCAGCCGTTTGCCGGAAGGTTTGCAACAACGATACATGCGCATCCATCAGGAAGCGATCACGCGAGCCAAAGCAAACGGGTGGGACCCTGAACTGGGCGATGACGATTAGTTGTCGGGTTGGCTGCGGTCTAACTTGATGATGCGTGCGGGTGTCGATGGGGTGTCTTTTGCGGCCAGCGCCTTGAGCGCCGGCGGAAATTCTCCAAGCAGGCGTATCATGAT
Organism: Gallionella sp.; assembly: GCA_039932695.1. Lineage (GTDB taxonomy): Bacteria > Pseudomonadota > Gammaproteobacteria > Burkholderiales > Gallionellaceae > Gallionella. Next base: position 2,235 of record JBDTPM010000294.1, read on the forward strand.
TTCCTTAACCTCAGGTTTGTAATACACGGCTTCGTAAGGAACAGGTTCGGTCAGCGCGCTGCGTTGTTGGGGACGAAAGTTCTGCCAGGATATCTCGACCCAGTTCTTGTTTTCGCTATCCAGAAAGATGATCTCCTCGTGATCGATGACAGCAAGATATTGCATGCTGCGGATTGGCACGAACACTACCCCTTCCTTGCTGTGTTCCAGAAGCAGATGCGCAGTGTTATAGGCCGCGGCGGGCAGATAACGTGGTTCGCGCTGCAATTCGGTATCGCGGTAGCAGGTTATTTCCATTGGGTCTCCGTGGACGTGTTGCAAAGTCTGCAGGTCTGATTATCCGGATTTTTGAGGGCGCAGGGGAATGGACGTTGAGATTGACGATTCAGGAATCATCCGCATCTTAGACACGACCATCAGTTAACAGAGCCCAAATTATCCAGCCGTGACCCTATAGGCGGCTTTGTGACGGCTGATCATATCGACATCCCGTTCTTTTTGCCGGCCCCTCATATTCAAATCAACTAATTCGGTTTGACAGGAAAGGCCGGTGTGGGCATAATCGCGGGTTCTGTTTGGAGGGGTGGCCGAGTGGTTAAAGGCAGCAGACTGTAAATCTGCCCTCTTATGAGTACGAAGGTTCGAACCCTTCCCCCTCCACCAATGGTTTAGACGCCAATGGTTTTGGGCACTAGATGGTTTCTGGATTTGGTTTTTATGGTTTGTGGGTAGTTAGTTTGGCTGGCGTTGTGGCAACCGCAGTTTAGCAGTTGGGTTGGTGGAGCTTTGTTGGTTGAGGGCGCTGCGGGTGTAGCTCAATGGTAGAGCAGAAGTTTTCCAAACTTACGACGAGGGTT
>JBDTPM010000295.1:0-22291 GCA_039932695.1 Gallionella sp.
CCGCCACGATCTATATCGGCCCGCTTACCCCCGGACGTTACCCGTTCATCGGAGAATTTCACGCAACCACCGCCCAAGGCGTCATCGTCGCCCAATAGGCAATAAGCCAAGAGATCAATAAGATCAGGAGAGTGCCATGTTCGCAACTGCCATCATCGTTTTTCGGGAAGTACTGGAAGCATCCCTCATCATCGGGATCCTCGCTGCCGCGACGCGCAACGTGCCCAACAGCAGACGCTGGTTGATTGCCGGGCTGTTGGCCGGTCTGGTCGGCTCCGGCCTGGTCGCCGCCTTTACCGACGTGATCGGATCGTTGGCCAGCGGCATAGGCCAGGAAATCTTCAACGCCATCGTGCTTGGCATCGCCGTGCTTATGCTGGCATGGCACAACATCTGGATGTCGTCGCACGGTGCTGCACTTGCCAAGAGCGCAAAATCTGTAGGCAGAAACATCACCGACGGGACCAGCGAGTGCTCAATACTACTGGTCATCGTCGGGCTTGCAGTGCTCAGGGAAGGTTCCGAAACCGTGCTGTTCCTCTATGGGATCGCCGCCTCGAACGACGGAGGTCAATCTTCGATGCTGCTCGGCGGCATGATCGGGATGCTGGCAGGAATCGCAGTCGGCTACACGCTTTATGCCGGGCTGCTGCGCGTGCCGATGCGCTGGTTCTTTGCCGCGACCGGCATACTGGTGTTGCTGCTGGCGGCCGGCATGGCTTCGCAGGCCGCACATTTCCTGATACAGGCCGATTTGCTGCCCAGCTTGGCCGCGCCACTGTGGGACACCTCGGCGATGCTGCCGGAAAATGGTTTGCCCGGCATGTTGCTGCACAGCCTGATCGGCTATGACTCCCGGCCAGCAGGAATGCAGATCGTTTTCTACCTGACTGCTCTGGTCGCCATCTTCATCGGCATGAAATTGGTTGCCCGCCCTCGCCAAACCGCCCTGCGAAAATAATCAGTTCATGAAAATATCTTTGTCGCTTTCCCAATATTTTTCTTTGGGAACCCTGCTCTGCGGAGTCATATGCGCCCAGAATGCTTTCGCCGGTGCTGCGGATTATGTCTATACCCCCGCTGTCGAATACGGCGAGCGGGAGATCGACATCAAGTTCGGCGCGACCTCGCCGCTGGCCGGTAATCGCGCGCAAGTCGCCAGCATCGGTTTCGGTTACGGCGCAAAGGAATACTGGTTCACCGAGGTCTATGTCAAACAGGAACGCAACGGAAGCGATGTTGCCAATCTGGCCGAATGGGAAAACAAATTCCAGCTCACCGACACCGGTGAATACCCGGTCGATGTCGGGCTCATCACCGAACTGGAAGCCCCGTTAAGCAGCAATGCGCCGTGGGAGTTCAAGATCGGCCCATTGCTCCAGACGGAATTCGGCAAGTTCCAGTTGAATGGCAACCTGCTGTTTGAGCGCGCGTTCGGAAAGGCAGATGAAAGTGGCGTGCCATACAACACCAACATCGGCTACCAGTGGCAAGCCAAATACCGCTGGCAGCCTGTTCTGGAATTTGGCGTGCAGGGCTTCGGCGACATGGGAAAATGGAACGACTGGGACAAGCAAGCCGACCAGAACCACCGCATTGGCCCGGCAATCTTCGGCAAGTTCGCGCTCGGCAAGAGGCAAGCCATCAGGTACAACGCCGCATGGCTGGTCGGCACGAGCAACGCCGCCCCCAGCCACACCGTCAGGATGCAGGTCGAGTATGAATTTTAGGCATTGAGCCTATCCAGCAGCTCGCGTATCTTCATCGGGTCATCGGCACGCAAGATCTTCTGCGTGAGGTTGACGATCTCCGGAAGGCTGGTGGTGAGCACGCGCTGCTTGATGCTGGGCACCTGTGACGAGATCATCGAGAACTGGCGCAGCCCGAAGCCCAGCAACAATCGGGTATAAACCAGTTCGCCGGCCATCTCGCCACACACGGAGATCGGCACGCCGAGCTTGTTGGAAGTGCCGATCACATGCGACATCAGATACAGCACGGCGGGATGCAGCGGGTCGTAAAGATGTGCAACTTCTTCATCGGTGCGGTCTATCGCCAGCGTGTACTGGATAAGATCGTTGGTGCCGATGGACAGGAAATCGAGTTTTTTGGCGAACACATTGAGTGCCAGCGCAGCAGCGGGTATCTCTATCATGCCGCCGATCTTCACGTCACCGTTATAAGGGATGCCTTCTTCATCGAGGCTTTGCTTGGTCGCTTCGATGAAGTGCAAAGTCTGGTTGAGTTCCGACACGCCGGACAACATCGGGATCAGTATCTTGATGTTGCCGTAATGCGAAGCGCGCAACAGGGCGCGCAACTGGGTACGGAACAGTTGCGGCTCGGCCAGACAGAGGCGTATCGCGCGCAGTCCCAGCGCGGGATTATTGGCAACACGCTCCGCCCCCTTGATCTGTTTGTCCGCACCCAGATCGAAAGTGCGTATCACCACCGGCTGCCCCTCCATGCCCGTGGCCACGGCACGATAGGCCTCGAACTGTTCTTCTTCATCCGGCAGGTCGTCGCGGTTGAGGAACAGGAATTCGCTGCGAAACAGACCGACCCCGGTCGCGCCGTTCTCTTTGACTTCGCCGACATCCTCCGGCTTCTCGATGTTGGCGTGAAGTTCGATGAGCTCACCGTCCAGGGTGCTCGCGCGCGCGGTGCGCAGACGCTTGAGCTTCTTGCGCTCCAGTTCCCATTCGCTCTGGCGCAGCTTGTATTCCGCGAGTATCGGCTTGTCCGGATTGACGATCAGCACGCCCTGCTCGCCGTCCAGTATCAGCATATCGTCTTCGCGTATCAGCTCGCGCGCATTGCGCAGGCCGACCACGCAGGGTGTGTTGAGGCTGCGCGCGACGATAGAGGTATGCGACGTTGCGCCACCCAGATCGGTGATGAATGCGGCGTATTGATGCGGCTTGAACTGGATCAGATCGGCAGGACTCAGATCGTGCGCGACCAGGATCATCTCGACATCATGCCGTGCCGGTGGCAGCACGTGCCCGGGATGACCGAGCAACTGTTTGAGCAGACGCTCGGCGACGTGCTTCACATCGGTCTGCCGCTCGCGCAAATAGGCATCTTCAAACTCGTCGAACTGCGCCGCCATTGCTTCAGTCTGCACCTTGAGCGCCCACTCTGCGTTGCACTGCTCGCTGGCGATCATCTCGCGCGGCGCAACACTCAGCAGCGGATCATCCAGGATCATCTGCTGTAATTCCAGGAAAGCATCGAACTCGGCTGCAGCATAAGTCGGGCGATTGCTGCGCAGGCTGGCAAACTCCTTGCGCGTGGCAAGCAAGGCGGCATCGAAACGCGCGATCTCTTCATCGAGGAATTGCTTCGGCAATACGTAATGCGCCACTTCCAGTGAAGTATGCGAGATCAGATGCGCATGGCCGATGGCGATGCCGCTGGTTACTGCAATTCCATGCAGGGTAAAGCTCATCGATTTCCCCCAATGACCTGCTCGTTACGGTTCTTGAAGGGAATCATCACTCGCCTTCTCCGAAATAGTCGTTAATCAAATCCAACAACGCCTGCATCGCTTCGGCTTCATCCTCGCCATTGGTCTCGATGTTGATCGTAGTGCCCTTGGCAGCGGCCAGCATCATCACGCCCATGATGCTCTTTGCGTTCACCCGGCGATTGTTGCGCGACATGTTCACCTCGCATTTGAAACTCGAAGCGAGTTGCGTCAGCTTGGCGGAGGCACGCGCGTGCAAGCCGAGTTTGTTGATGATCTGCACTGCTTGTTGCAGCATGCTAATTTTCGGGATTGATGTAAGTGATGCAGCCGCGTCCGCCTTCGACGGCGACCTTCGCCAGGTCCGGCAGCGTCGTGGTGGGATAACACGCGACGCGCAGCAGCATCGGCAGATTCACTCCCGCCACTCCCATCACGCGCTCGGCACGGCACAATTGCCGCGCAATGTTGCTGGGCGTGGCGCCAAACACATCCGACAGGATCAATACACCGCTGCCGGTGTCGAGCTGCTTGATGAGCGCCTGCGCTTCGACTGATTTCTGTTGCGGATCGTCACCCGCCGACACCGACAACGACTTGATATTGTGCGGCACTTCGCCCAGTACATGCCTGATGCAATCCAGGAAGCTGTCGCCCAGGTTGTTATGTGTGACCAACAAAATCCCAACCACAGTTCACCTCCTTAAATCATGCCGGTGGCATATGCCAGCAACAGCAGCACGCCCAGCATTATCATCCAGCCATAGCGGATGAACCAGCGCACAACGCGCGCTTTATCCCTGTCGGCATGGTCTTCATTGGCGACGATCTTGCCGATCTTGCGCAACGCACTGATTCCCGCAGTGCGGCGCACATTCTGATCGATGATTTCCTGCTCGGGATCATTCATGTTTCGACCTGCGGACGCAGGTTCTTGTCGGTGAATTCTAGTCGTTTCTGCAGATCGGTTGTGAGGTGGACCGTGCCCTGCCCGTCCACCAGCATCGCCTCGGACAGATCCATCTGCGTGGCGGCATCTCTCCAGCCTCGCGCACCTGCAATGAACAATGGCTTGGAAGCCACATCGGACAAAACGCCGGCGTGTGCACCACGGGTCAATACCGTGACCGACTGCACGCCCTGCATCGGATAGCCAGTGCGCGGATTGATCAAGTGGCAGTAGCGCACATTCCCGAGCATGAAGTAACGCTGGTAATCGCCCGAAGTGCCGATCGCTTCCCCGTCGCGCAGTTCCAGCGTCGCCAGCGCACCGGACTTGCGCGGATGCTGGATACCGACCCGCCACGGACGTTTGCCATGCTGGCCGATGGCCAGCACATTCCCGCCGATATTGATCAACGCGTTGTGTATGCCCTGCTTGCGCAACAATTCTGCGGCGCGATCCAATGCATAGCCTTTGGCGTAACCGCCCAGGTCCAGCTGAACGGTTTTATTCCTGCTCATCATCCTGCCATTCTTGATCGAAATGTCGCTCATCTGCGGATCAGCCGAAACCAGTTGCTTGACCATCCTTTCGTCGGGCTGGACCGGCTTGAACTCGTCTGCATGGAATCCCCACAGTTGCACCAACCCGCCGATGGCAGGGTTGAACAAACCCTGCGACTGCTTCGAAAATTGCGCCGCATCCTGCAACATCGCTGCAAGCTCAGCTGAAACGGCCACGCTCTCGCTTTTGGCGAACGCATCGTTCAATTCCCCAAGCTCGCTTGGCTTCCATGCGTGCAATATGTCGTGCAGCCGCTGGAACTCGTGCATCACCTCGCTCACCGCCTGCCTGGCGCGCGGCTCGGTTTCGCCGTACACGCTGATCTCCACCAGCGTGCCGAACACATAGCCCTGTTCCTGATAGGTCGGCAGTTCCTTGTCGCCGCAGGCGGTGAGCAGCAAAGCACAAATCACTGTAGGAGCCAGCTTGCTGGCGAATTTTTCAATGATTATCGCCAGCAAGCTGGCTCCTGCAGAAGCTTGATTTGACGCTTGGTAATTTGGTCTCACGCCACCAATCCCTCAAGCTCCAGTGATGCCGCGAGCATTGCCAGCCTTGACACCACACCGTAGGCATAGAACCGGTTGGGCAGATCGTCCGGCTCGCAATCCGGATTGGGCAGGGTGCAGCAGAGTTCAAAGGCGAGCGGCTCAAAGGACATGCCCGGCGCGTTGAGATTCTCGTCCACGCCGCGTCCGATATGCACGCGATAAAATCCGCCGACCACATGGCGGTCTATCATGTAGATCACCGGTTCGGCCACCGCTTCGTTGATCTGCTCGAAGGTATACACGCCTTCCTGCACCAGCACGTCATGCACCTGCAAGCCCTCTTTCACCACCGCCATCTTGTTGCGCTGTTTGCGGTTCAGGTTGGTGATCTCGCTGGCATCCTTGACCGTCATGATGCCCATGCCATAGGTGCCCGCATCGGCTTTGACGATGACGAACGGGTCCTGCTTCACCCCGTACTCGGCATACTTGATACGGATCTTTTGCAGCACCGCATCGACCTGTGCGGCAAGGCATTCTTCGCCGATGCGCTCATGGAAATTAACCTGATCGCACACCGCGAAATAAGGATTGATCAGCCACGGGTCGATGTCGAGCAGCTTGGCGAAGTCGCCCGCGACACGATCATAAGCGGTGAAATGTTTGGATTTGCGCCGCGTATACCAGCCGGCGGAAAGCGGCGGAAAGACCGACTGTTCGAGATTCTTCAGGATATCAGGCGCACCCGCTGAGAGATCGTTGTTAAGCACGATCACGCAGGGATCGAAGTCTTTCACGCCGAGACGATTGCCGGTGCGTACCAGTGGTTCGAGCGTGAGTGTATTGCCGTTCGCCAACTCCAGCGTGGTCGGCTGGGTGATCTCGGGCAACAGCGAACCGACGCGCACGCGCATCCCGGCCTGCTTGAGGATGGTGACCAGTTGCGCCACGTTCTGCAGATAGAACTGGTTGCGCGTGTGGTTCTCCGGGATCAGCAGCACCCCGCGCGCCTCCGGACAGATCTTCTCCACCGTGCTCTGCATCGCCAGCACGCACAGCGGCAGGAAATCCGGATTGAGATTGTTGAAACCGCCGGGAAACAGATTGGTATCCACCGGCGCGACCTTGAAGCCGCTGTTGCGCAGATCGACCGAGCTATAGAACGGCGGTGTGTGCTCCAGCCACTGCGTGCGGAACCAATGCTCGATGACCGGCATGGAATCCAGAAAACGCCGCTCCAGATCGAGCAGCGGGCCTTTCAGTGCCGTGGTGAGGTGGGGGACCATTGATATGCCTGCGTTAAACGATGCAAGCATTCTAGCCGATAGCGGCAAATTGGGGATAAGGCCGTCGCGCAGTGGTAGAATGCGCGCCTTGATTTTTTAGGCAACATCATGCTTTCTACCGCAAACATCACCATGCAGTTCGGCGCCAAGCCGCTGTTCGAGAACGTCTCCGTCAAATTCGGCGACGGCAACCGCTACGGCCTGATCGGCGCGAACGGCTGCGGCAAATCCACGTTCATGAAAATTCTGGGCCGCGATCTGGAACAGAGCTCCGGCGAGGTGATGCTGGATCGTGGCGAGCGCCTCGGCAAATTGCGCCAGGATCAGTTCGCTTATGAAGAGCAGCGCGTACTGGACGTGGTGATGATGGGGCATGATGAGATGTGGACGGTGATGAGCGAGCGCGACGCAATCTACGCCAACCCGGACGCAAGCGAAGAAGATTACATGCGCGCCGCCGATCTGGAGGCGCAATTCGCAGAATACGACGGCTACACCGCCGAAGCACGCGCCGGCGAATTGCTGCTCGGCCTCGGCCTCGCCATCGAGTTACACCAGGGGAACATGAGTGCGGTAGCTCCGGGCTTCAAGCTGCGCGTATTGCTGGCGCAGGCGCTGTTCTCCAACCCGGACATCCTGCTGCTGGACGAGCCGACCAACAACCTCGACATCAACACCATCCGCTGGCTGGAAGACATCCTCAACGCGCGCAACTCGACGATGGTGATCATCTCGCACGACCGCCACTTTTTGAACAGCGTGTGCACCCACATGGCCGATCTGGACTACGGCAAAATCACTGTCTATCCGGGCAATTACAACGACTACATGCTGGCTTCGACCCAGGCGCGCGAGCAGCAGTCATCGGACAACGTCAAGGCCAAGGAGAAGGTCGCCGAGCTGAAAGCCTTCGTCGCGCGCTTCTCGGCCAATGCCTCCAAGGCCAAGCAGGCCACGTCGCGCGCCCGGCAGATCGACAAGATCAAGATCGAGGACATCAAGCCGTCCAGCCGCCAGTATCCGTTCATCCGCTTCGAATATGACGAGCGCGAGAAGCTGCATCGCGTCGCGGTGGAAGTCCAGCACATGGCCAAGGGCTTCGACAAGGTGCTGTTCTCCAACGTCAACTTCCGCATCGACGCGGGCGAGAAGGTCGCGATCATCGGCCCGAACGGCATCGGCAAGACCACGCTGCTGCGCTGTCTGGCGGGCGATCTCGCGCCGGACACCGGCACGATCAAATGGGCTGACAAGGCCAAGCCCGGCTACTACGCGCAGGACCACGCCGCCGATTTTGCCGAAGACAAGACCATGATGGACTGGATGACCTATTGGCGCGGCCCCAGCGATGACGACCAGGTGGTGCGCGGCACGCTGGGCCGCTTGCTGTTCTCCGGCGACGACGTGAAGAAAAGAGTGAAAGTGCTATCCGGTGGCGAAAAAGGGCGCATGCTGTTCGGCAAGCTGATGCTGCAAAAACCCAACGTGTTGCTGATGGACGAGCCGACCAACCACATGGACATGGAAGCCATCGAGTCGCTCAACACCGCGCTCGACCTGTACAAAGGCACGCTGGTGTTCGTCAGCCACGACCGCGAATTCGTCTCCTCGCTGGCCACCCGCATCATCGAGATCACTGCCAAGGGCGTGACCGACTACCACGGCAACTATGAGGAGTATTTGCGCGATCAGGGGATGGCGGCTTAACCCGTGCCGTCATTCCGGCGCAGGCCGGAATCCAGCAATAAAATAATTCCGCGCAGCGGACAAAATAATGTAGTCCCGCTACGCGGGGTTTGTTTAATCGGCTGGATTCCCGCTTTCGCGGGAATGACGGGAATTTAAGTGACCGTGTCATCTACCAGAACCATCGGCGTATTCGATTCCGGCGTGGGCGGCCTGTCGGTGCTGCACCACATCCGCGCTGCATTGCCTGATGCACTTCTGGTCTACGTCGCCGATTCCGCGCATGTTCCCTACGGCGACAAATCCCCGCCCTACATCGAAGCGCGCTCGCTCGCCCTCACTCGCTTTCTCGTCGAACAAGGCGCCGAGGCCATCGTCATCGCCTGCAATACCGCTACTGCTGCGGCAGCCGCCACGCTGCGCGCTAGACACACCCTGCCCATCGTGGCGATGGAGCCCGCCGTCAAGCCGGCTGTTGCAGCCACCCGGAGCGGCGTGGTCGGGGTGCTGGCAACCATCGGCACTTTGGAAAGTGCGCGCTTCGCCGCGCTGCTGGAGAAATACGCGGGCGAAGTCGAGATCGTCACCCAGGGTTGCCCCGGTTTGGTCGAAGCGGTCGAGCGTGGCGATCTGCATGGCCTTGAAGCGCGGCGATTGATCGAGCGCTATACCGCACCATTGCTGGCGCGCGGCGCGGACACCCTGATACTCGGTTGCACGCATTATCCGTTCCTCGCACCGCTGATCCGTGAGGTGTTGGGCGAACAGATCACGCTGGTGGATACCGGCGCCGCGGTGGCGCGCGAATTGAAACGCCGCGTCGAAACCGAGTTGCCGGCGCGTTCATCCGGAGAACCGTCTGCACAGTTCTGGACCAGCGGCGAGACGGCGGATGCAACGCGCATCATGTCGGTGCTGTGGGGCAACATCGTCGAGGTACAGCGCTTGCCCCAAACATTCTTGTAGAACATCTGATGACCTTGCCTTTTGAGTCGACTGCCGCGCATAATGCGCCGCAATTGCAACGCATGGAGGTACTTTATGAAAACTGCTTCGATCCCCTCGCTTCGCGTCGACCCTGACCTGCGCCAGGCAGCCGAGAATGTACTGCAAAAAGGTGAAACGATTTCCAGCTTCGTTGAACAATCGTTACGCGCCAACATTGCACGAAGGCAACTACAACAGGAATTCATTGCGCGTGGTTTGGCTTCCCGCGATGAGGCACGACAAACGGGTGAATATTATCCTGCAGAAGAAGTTCTGCAAGAATTGGATGGCATGCTTGCCCCCGCAAAGAAGAAAGCGCGTAAGTGAGCTACAAAGTTCGCTATACCAAGGCGGCAAAAGAAGATTTAAAACGCCTCTTTGCCTTCCTGGTTGAGCGAGATGTGCGGGCAGCACAGCGGGCGCGTAAAGCAATCGGTGCAAGCATAGAGTTGTTACGGCAGTTCCCTTTTACTTGTCGCAAGGCAACACCTGAAAATACGTTTTTACGCGAGATGATTATTTCGTTCGGGGCGGCTGGATACGTCGCCCTGTTCGAGATCGAAAACGATGAAGTCATCACCATTTTGGCAATTCGCCATCAACGTGAAGACGATTATCTTTGAGGAACGCAAGCATGACCAACCGCCGCTACACCCTGACCATTTCCTGCCCTGACCGCGCGGGTATCATTGCCGCGGTCACCGGTTTCATCGCGCAGCATGGCGGCTTCATCGTCGAGGCGAGTTACCACACCGACCAGGAGACGCAGCATTTCTTCATGCGTCAGGAGATTTTGGCGGATTCGTTGCCGTTCGATGCAGCCGAGTTCCGGCGCCGATTCACTGCTCTGGCGAATGAGTTCAGGATGATCTGGCAGCTTTCCGATTCCGCCATCAGGAAGCGTTTGGTGATCCTGGTGAGCAAACAGGACCACTGCTTGAACGACTTGCTGCATCGCTGGCGCAGTGGCGAGCTGCTGGTGGATATTCCCTGCGTGATCTCCAATCACGAGGACCTGCGCAGTTTCGTCGAGTGGCACGGCATCCCGTTCATCCATGTCGATATGCCGGCGAGCAACTCAACGTCCAAGGCGGCCGCGTTCGAGAAGATCGCCGCGCTTTTTGAACAGCACCAGGGCGACACGCTGGTGCTGGCGCGCTTCATGCAGATCCTGCCGCCGGATTTTTGCCAGCTTTATCCGGGGCGCGTGGTCAACATCCACCACAGCTTCCTGCCATCCTTCGTCGGCGCGAAGCCCTATCACCAGGCTTTTACACGGGGCGTGAAGCTGATCGGTGCAACTTGCCATTACGTCACACACGAACTGGATGCGGGGCCCATCATCGAACAGGACACGGTGCGTGTGGATCATGGCGACAGCGTGGATGATCTGGTGCGTTACGGGCGCGACATCGAGAAGACAGTGCTGGCGCGCGGCCTGCGCTATCACGTCGAGGATCGCGTACTGGTATGCGGCAACAAGACCATCGTGTTTCGCTGAGCAGTTGCGGATTGGGAGAATATGCCAACATGAATGCTACAGATCGCGCCTTGACCGAGCAAAACCAGTTATTCCAGAGCATGGACTTCACCGGTGTCGAATACATGCTGGAGAATTGCTCCGTTCGTGACCTGGCCGCAGGCGAATGCTTGCTGCAGCCGGACGCCCCGAATAATCATCTCTATCTGATACTGGAAGGCAAGCTGGGGGTTCACCTCGCCGCGCAGGAACCATTGGCGGGAACGATAACGGGTAGCGCGGATATATCGAGGACGATAGGAGGCAGTGTCAGCCAGTCACTCGTGCTCGCGACGTTGCGTGCCGGAGAATGTGTTGGAGAGATATCCTTGGTGGATGGCAAGCACCCTTCGGCATTTGTAGTCGCGATAGAACCTACCCGTGTTTTGTCGATACCTCATGACACGGTATGGTCCATGGTCGACCATTCCCATGAAATCGCCCGCAATCTGCTCGGCATTTTTACCAACCGCATGCGCAACGAAAGGCGTGCATTGCTCACGTCACGAGACAAAAGGAAGCAGTTCGAGCATCAGGCTACTGTTGACGCGTTGACCGGGCTGCATAACCGTCACTGGATGGTAGATGTCTTTCCGCGAACCTTGCACCGTTGCGTGTTCAACAAGAAGTCGTGCACGATCATGATGGCGGATATCGACCATTTCAAGCGCGTAAACGATACACACGGGCATCTGGTCGGCGACACCACCCTGAAAGCCGTCGCAAAGATCATTTCGCAAAACCTGAGACCACAGGACATGCTGGCTCGATACGGAGGCGAGGAATTTGCATTGCTTTTGCCCGACACTGACTTGCAACAGGCAAAGAAAATTGCCGAGCGTGTTCGGGCGGCGATCGCAGATGCAACCATAAGTCGCGATGAACTCTCATTTCAGGTAACCATCTCGATCGGCATCACGGCGACGCAACATGAAGAGAAATTCGAGGGACTCATCGATGAAGCCGATCAAGCGCTCTACCGCGCAAAAGAGCTGGGGCGAAATCGTGTAGAGGTATTCGGCTGATGCGTTCAGGCGATCGACTACAATCATCGCGCTTCGATCAAACCGATCCATTCAATCTGACTTTCTAAATTTCCAAAGCAACCCTATGAAAAAGTTCATACTCGCAATAATTCTTTACTCCTTCATGTCACCCGCTACGGGATCGGCAGCTGAAGAACCTGCCGTCATCTATTGGGATTCTGCGGCAGGCAAGGCCATGCGTGGCCGTATTCCCGCAGATGCGGATTACTGGCAACTGAGCCCGACCTTCGCGGTGCAGATGACCCAATCCTATTGCGCGGTAGCCAGTGCGATCACCGTGCTCAACGCGATGCCGATCAAGAAGCCCGTCGATCCGACTTACGCGCCTTATGCCTACTTCACCCAAGGCAACTTCTTCACTCCCGATGTCGCCAAGGTGATCAGCCCGCAGACTGTGCTGGCCATCGGAATGACACGAGAGCAAATGGCCGAGACGCTGAACCGCCACGGTGTCAGCGCCAGGTCGATTGCCGGCGACACATTCGACGACCAGAGTCTGCGCGCCTTGTTGCAGAAAGCGCTGGGAGAAGACGGGCAGTTCGTGCTGGCCAATTATTTGCGGGCGAACTTCGGACAGGTCGGGGGAGGCCACTGGTCGGTATTGGCCGCCTATGACGCGCAATCAGACAGTGTGCTGATACTCGATGTAGCAAAGTACAAATATCCGCCGGTGTGGGTCGGCATCGGCACGCTGCGACAGGCGATCGCCACGATAGACACGACCAGCGATAAACCCAGGGGATTGGTTGTCGTATCGAAATGAACGAACTGGGATCAGCATCGAATGGCACTAACTTAAGCCATTCACATTGCGGACTCCCTCCCCTTCAAGGGGAGGGTTGGGGTGGGGATGGGATAAATACCATTTCCAACCCCACCCTCACCCTAGACCTCTCCCTGAGGGAGAGGGGATGATTTGCGCGATGCCGCACTTTTTGTGCTTAAGTTAGTGCCATTGGGATCAGCATCCAGAAGCTATCCGGTTTGATCCAGTTTATTTCACCAACGATTCTGCTTCCTCTGCATTCCCGGCACATCGTATTCCCAAATACAATTCATCGATAAATGTAACTAACGCACGCAGATGGTGCGCTACGCATGAATTTGGTGCGATTGACGCTATGCGCATCCAGCCAAACTCGCGATCACATCAAGTCGAACATCAATTGCCTTGGCACCGCGCGCAGCCCGCCAATATGTTGCTTGTCAGCTCGCCATGACCCGCATCGATCGTCCAGATATCAGGGAATTTGAGTCCGGATCGTCAGGAGACAAGCACTGATTTTTATCGGGCATGATATTTGCTCTTGTTAAAGCATAGGTTAAGCAGCCTAAAAAGATGAGTAAAAATATTACGTGAATTAACACAAAGAAAATAATATTGCCAAGAAATGATTGGAATGAACCTGACTGACACCTTGCAAGACTATGCGCCGACAGCCATGCACATGATGGGCGATTTGATGATCCCCGATGAGCGGGTTCTGGGAGCGCTACACAACAGCCGGCTGGTGATGAATTTGCGCGACTTCGAAATCAATGTGCTGGCCAGCCTCATCATTGTTAAATACTTTGAGGCCAAGGAGTTCATGGTCGCACTGGACGAGAATACACTGAAGGATGCCTTGATGATCCTGGTCGAAGGCGAGATTGAAATAAGTGCACTGGTAGACAATGAACCCGTGTCGCTGCATCTTGAGGCCCCGGGCGACCTGGCCAGAATCATGAGCTTTGTGGGAAGCAATACGATCAACATCAGCTCCAGCATAAAGGTCAAGAAGGATAGCGCCGTCCTGTTGTTGCACCGCTCCAGGCTGGAAACTTTGCTTTCTACACATCCTTCCGTCGTGTATTACGTGATGTGCAACCTGGTCCGGCATGTACATGGCGTGGCCAGGCGTAAGAACATCGAAAATACGGAAATGAGCAATTACATATACCGCATACACGGACGTTACTGATAACGCCCATAACAATTTCAGACAGGGATTTTATTATCCTACAGTGGATGACAAATTTTTAATACCGCTCAAGTATGGCTACTTACAAAAGGTAATACATGACCAGAAAAGAACTCATCGCCGCATTGGCCAGCAAGACAGGCAGCAGCAAAGCGGAGGCAGATCGCAACGTATTGGCACTGATCGAGGTCATCAGCAGCACTCTGAATAACGGTGGCAAAATCACTTTGTCTGGTTTCGGCACCTTCGAGGTGCGCGAGCGTGCTGCGCGCATCGGTCGCAATCCCAGGACCGGTGAAGCACTGAAAATCAAGTCTGCCAGGATCCCCACCTTCAGGGCAGGACTTACGCTGAGGGAATCTTTAAACGGCGGCATGAAGTAGCCGATTGTTGTCGTAGCGACATCCAGCGCCGGATCCACCCCCCGATCATCGAAGCTCTGCCTATCACTTGCACATTGCGGAATGCTGGCGAGAATATTCGCGTGATCACCGCCTGAGACAAATGCGGTCCTTCTACCAGGCAACTCTTCTTTGTACACCGGCATAGACAGGTGCACTACGTGAAATGAGGCGTGCCGGAGTACTGTAATATGACGATCGTATTCAAGCAGCCGACAGCAGGCTGAATCTTTTTCGCCGCTGCTTGTCGGATGTCCCGACTCATACCACTGAACCTTCTGGATGGCCGCTCCTTCCCCTCCGACACATATTGGCAATTTTTCCATCGTCGAACAGATAGGCGTCGGTGAGAGCTCGAACGTGTATTTCGCCATCGAGGAAAAAAGATTCGTTTCGGTCGCCATCAAGCAACTCCGCAAGACGCGTCAATCCGAACCTTACCGTCGATTGCTGGCCAATGAAGTCGTGCTGGCTGGCAAACTGCACCACAAGAACATCGTGCGATTGATAAGCTCGAATTTTGATGAGGCAAGCGGCCCGTACGTGGTGATGGAATATGTCAAAGGCGTATCGCTCGACCGCCACCAGAACGCCGAAAAGCTGCTGCCGATCAAGACTGTGTTGTCGGTGATCGAACAGATCGCCGGTGCGCTGCAGTACATCGCCAGCCAGGGCGTGGTGCATCGTGACGTCAAACCGGAAAACATTTTGCTGATGCCCAACGGCATGGCCAAGCTGACCGATTTCGGCTGCGCGATCCCGCTTGGGACCAGTGGTGAAATGGTGGCGGGCAGTCTTGCCTACATGTCGCCGGAGCAACTGGAAGGAATGCCGCTCGACGAGCGTGCCGACATCTATTCGCTGGCCGCGACGCTGTATCGCCTGCTGACCGGAAAGAACAGCTTTGAAGCCGATAACGAATTCGACGCGCGCATTGCAGTATTGAATTTCCCCGCCATCCCCATCCATACTTTTCGCAAAGAGCTGCCGCCGGAATTGGTGAGCGTCATCCACCGCGGGCTTGCGAAGAATTTGAATGACCGCTATCCGGATTGGGCTGCTTTCATCGGCGATTTCGGAAAGGCTGCACACAAGGTACGCATGTCGGATTTTGACATGGACCTGTATCGCGGTTTCAGCATGCCGACCCAGTCTGTTTTGTCGCGCTTCATGGCTACCAATAATGAATTTTCGCGTAGCGGCTTTTCGCGCAGCACCATGCCGGAATAGTTCGGGGCATACAAATGGGTGCCATGGGGCGCCCTTGGAAAGGTGCCTGGGAAAACTTCAGGATAGGACCGGGTACATGTTGCAAGCACAGCCAGGCCTGTTTGGAAAATTATGCCAGCGAGAGATACACGATCCCCCCATCTACTTTGACTGGATACGAGCGTGCGCAGCCCAAATCCGGCGCCACGGCATGGCCATCCTCAAGGCCGATGTGCCAGCCGTGCAAGGGGCAGGCGACATTCTTGCCGAACACGATGCCTTGTGACAGATGTCCGCCTTTGTGCGGGCATTTGTCCAGCAATGCGAATACTTCATTCTCCGCAGTGCGGAACAGCGCGATGTCCCCTTGTGGAGTGTTGACCACGCGGCTGCCCAGCGGCGGGATCTCTTCCAGAGTTGCTACCTGTTGCCAGTTTTTCATGATGTGTCCTGTTTAAATGGTGAGCGTTTCGAATTCACGTGCATTGACGTTTTCTTTTGCCCACGGGTCCTTGGCACCTTGCAGTGCATACAGCAGGCGTTCGTTCAGCGCTTTGCGGTTGGCAGCATCATCCACGATCTGCCGCTTGATGTAGTCGAGTCCCACGCGTTCGACATAATGCACGGTGCGGTCCAGATAGCGCGCTTCTTCGCGATACAACTGGGTGAACGCACCGACGTATTCCATCACCTCCTCGCGGGTTTTCAACTTCACCAGAAATTGTGCGACTTCGGTCTTGATGCCGCCGTTGCCCGCCACATAGATTTCCCAGCCCGACTCCACGCCGATGATGCCGACGTCCTTGATGCCGGATTCGGCGCAGTTGCGCGGGCAGCCTGACACCGCCATCTTGAATTTGTGCGGCGTCCACATGCGGTCGAATGCGTGCTCGAGGTCGATGCCCAGCTGCGTCGAATCCTGCACGCCGAAACGGCACCACTCGCTGCCCACGCAGGTCTTCACGGTGCGCAGCGCCTTGCCGTAAGCGTAGCCGGAAGGCATGCCCAGATCGGCCCACACTTTGGGCAGATCGGCCTTCTTGATGCCGAACAGGTCGATGCGCTGGCCGCCGGTGACCTTCACGGTGGGCACGTTATATTTTTCCGCGACGTCGGCGATGCGGCGCAGCTGGGCGGGTGTGGTGACCCCGCCGTGCATGCGCGGCACCACCGAGAAGGTGCCGTCCTTCTGGATGTTGCCGTGCGCCCGTTCGTTGATGAAGCGCGATTGCGGATCATCCTGTGCCTCGTGCGGCCAGGCGCACAGCAGATAATAGTTCAGCGCCGGGCGGCAGGTGGCGCAGCCGTTGGGTGTGCTCCAGTTGAGGAACTGCATGGTCTGCGGAATCGACAACAGCTTCTCGGCCTTGATCGCAAGACGTACTTCTTCATGCGTATGCTCGGTGCAGCCGCACAATGTCTTCACCTTGGTGGCCTGCGGTGCATAAGCGCCACCCACCGTGGAAGCGAGGATCTGCTCGACCAGCCCGGTGCACGAGCCACACGAGGCCGATGCCTTGGTGTGCTTGCGCACATCGTCCAGCGTGAACAAACCCTTGTCCTTGATCGCCTTGACGATGGTGCCCTTGCATACGCCGTTGCAGCCGCATACTTCCATCGTGTCCGGCATCGCCGCCGCGCTGCTTTGCCCCTGGTGGCCGGAGTTGCCGAGGTGCGACTGGCCGAACATCAGGTGATCGCGGATGTCGGCGACATTCTTGCCGTCGCGTATCATCTGGAAATACCACGCACCATCCCTGGTATCGCCATACATCACCGCGCCTATCAGCTTGTCGTCCTTCAACACCAGTTTTTTGTACACGCCGCCAGCGGCATCGTGCATCAGGATCTCATCGGTCGCGTCGCCGCCGGTGAAATCTCCTGCGGAGAAAAGGTCGATGCCGGTGACTTTGAGCTTGGTGGAAGTCACCGAGCCCTGATAGCGCGCGATGCCCATGCGCGCCAGATGATTGGCGCACACCTTGGCCATGTCGAACAGCGGCGCGACCAGCCCGTAAGCTGTGCCGCGATGCGACACGCATTCGCCCACCGCGTAGATGCTGGGATCGTAAGTCTGCATCGTGTCGTTCACCACGATGCCTCGGTTGCAGTGGATGTTGGCAGATTCGGCCAGTGCAGTATTCGGGCGTATGCCCACGGCCATCACCACCAAGTCGGCCGGAATTTCGGTGCCATCCTTGAAACGGATCGCGTTTACACGCTGCATCACAACTCCCTCTCCTTCAAGGGGAGGATTGGGGTGGGGATGGGTTGATTGAAACGGGCTTAACCCACCCTCATCCCAATTGCCCCCTCGCTCCGCTCTCCCCCTCTGAGGGGGAAGGAGCGGAGTGCTTCCAATAATCTGTTCGGTCTGTTTCTCCAGCAGAAACTTCAGCCCCTTGGCCTCAAGTGATTTT
Source organism: Gallionella sp. (assembly GCA_039932695.1). Taxonomy (GTDB): domain Bacteria; phylum Pseudomonadota; class Gammaproteobacteria; order Burkholderiales; family Gallionellaceae; genus Gallionella. Next base: position 17,983 of record JBDTPM010000295.1, read on the forward strand.
TGCAGCATCTGCGCCGAGCTTTGGTCCAGCTGGCGCTCCATCAGCCATGGCATGATGTGCACCACGGTAACGTCCATGCCCCTGAGAGCCAGTCCGTTGGCGGCTTCCAAGCCGAGCAGGCCGCCGCCGATCACCACTGCGTGCTTGTATTTTTCCGCCGCCGCGATCATCGCGTTGGTGTCGTGGATATCACGGTAACCGATCACCCCCTGCAGATCATTGCCAGGCACTGGCAGAATGAACGGCATCGAGCCGGTGGCCAGCAGCAGCCTGTCATATTCGGCCTCGGTGCCGTCCTCGGCATAAACGATCTTCTTGCTGCGGTCGATGCGCACCACCTTCTTGTTCAGGTGCAGCGTGATGCGGTTGTCCCTGTACCAGTCCAGATCGTTCAGGATGATGTCATATATGCCCTGCTCGCCCGCCAGCACCGGCGACAACATGATGCGGTTGTAGTTGGGGTAGGGCTCGGCGCCGAACACCGTGATGTCATACAGCTCCGGCTCCAGCTTGAGCAACTCTTCCAGCGTACGCACACCCGCCATGCCGTTGCCCACCATGACCAGTTTCATTTTCTTCATTTATCACTCCTCAACATTGCAATTATTTAAAACCCTAACCCCTCCCGGCCTCCCCTTGTCAGGGGAGGAGTCAGCTACCCTCTCCCGTCTGCGGGAGAGGGGCTGTGCCACCAGCCGCTTCAGTTCCGGCAGACATGAGCCACATTCGGTGCCGCATTTCAGCTTGCTTTGTATCGCGGCGAGATCGAGGCCGTTTTTGAACTCCGCCATGATTTCCAGTTCGGAAACATCCTGACAGTTGCACACGATGCGGCCGCGTTGCGACTGCCCGGCAGGCGGCGCACTGATGGGTGCAAACAGCCAGGGCCGCAGCGCGGACGCATCGGTTCCCTGCGCGATGATCTCCTTCAGCCAGTCGCGCGCGACGGTTTCTCCGGTCAGGCGCACGCCCAGCAACTTGCCGTCTTCCATCAGCGCACGCTTGGAAATACCGCGTTTTGCATCGCGGTAATTCATCACCTCGTTCGCATCATCCAGCCCGAGGATCGCATCGATCTCCGCCAACAGTGCTTCAGGCACTGCAACTGAATGAGCCGCGCGCAACACCACCAGTTCTTCATCGCGCCCGAACAGACCGAGTGCGGCGTAATCGAATTTTTTCAGCAGCGGTTGCAGGTGTGCCATGCGCTTCAGCGCATCGCCACGGCGCTGCGCTACCATCTGCCAGGGCAACGCCAGCTTCTCCACCTGCACGGCGGCATGTTTCAGCTCGGGTTGTTTGGAGTCCGGGTCATGGTCGCTGAGAGTCAGTGCATTCACCCCCAGCCCGCTCATGAACTGGCTGCCCCAGTGCATCGGCATAAAGATTTGCCCACCGCGCATCTCGGCCGATGTCTCCACGCGCACATTGAGTTTGCCGCGTCGGCTGCTCACCTGCACCAGGTCGCCATCGCTCAGCCCGCGCCGCGCCATATCGGCGGCACTCATCGCCAACAGCGGTTCTTCCACATGGCTGAACAAGCGTCCCACCGTGCCGGTGCGGCTCATGCCGTGCCACTGGTCGCGCAGACGGCCGGTGTTGAGGTGCAGTGGATAGCGTGCGCTGGTGTCTTCGGCCAACGGCACATAGCGGGCATTTACAAATCTGGCTTTGCCGTTTGCGGTGGGGAATATGCCGTCGGCATACAGGCGCTTCATTCCATGCGCAGCACCTTGCGGGAAAGGCCACTGCTGCGGGCCGGCACTTTCCAGCAGTGCGTAGCTCAAACCGCCGATGTCGAGATCGCGCCCGATGGTGGTGGCACGATGCTCGTTGAAGATGGCCTCGGTGTTGGCATAATCAAACGTAATTCCGTTACACCGAACATCCCTTCCCCCTTGCAGAGGGGGAGAGCGAAGCGAGGGGGCAACTAGGATGGGGGTAGAAGTTGTGACATTACTCAAAGTTTCTACCCCCTCCCTAGCCCTCCCCCTGCAAGGTGGAGGGAACATGCGCTGCGCCAGCCGCTGCGCAAAATCCACCGCGATCTCCCAGTCGTGCCGCGCTTCGCCTGCGGGCGCGGCAGCCTGCCGCACGCGCGAAATGCAGCGCTCGGAATTGGTCACCGTGCCTTCCTTCTCCCCCCAGGTACTGGCGGGCAACAGCACATCAGCGTAGGCCGTGGTGTCGGTCGCGCGGAAGCAGTCCTGCACCACGACAAACTCCGCTTTATTGAGCGCATCGGTGACAAGATTCAGGTCGGGCATCGATTGCGCCGGGTTGGTGCAGACTATCCACAAGGCCTTGATCTCGCCGCTGCGCACCGCCTCAAACATTTCCACTGCGGTCTTGCCGGGAAAAGCTGGCACGTCAGCCACGCCCCATATTTTGGACACCTCGGCACGATGCGCTGGGTTGGCCATGTCGCGGTGGCCGGATAGCAGATTGGCCATGCCGCCCACCTCGCGCCCGCCCATCGCATTGGGCTGGCCGGTGAGCGACAGCGGCGCGGCGCCGGGCTTGCCGATCTGCGCAGTGGCAAGGTGCAGATTGATCAGCGCAGCATTCTTGTGCGTGCCCTGTATTGATTGATTCAGTCCCTGGCAATACAGGGACAAGGTCGCGCCCGAAGTGGCAAACCACCTGGCCGCTTGCATGATGTCTTCGGCAGCCACACCGCAGATCGTCGCCGCATGTTGCGGGGTAAATTCCCGCACGGTGGCCTTCAGTTGTTCGAAGCCTTCGGTGTGCGCATCGATGTAAGCCATGTCACACCAGCCTTCCCACAACATCACATGCAGCATGGCGTTGAACAGCACCACGTCGGTGCCGGGCAAAATCGACAGATGCAGATCCGCCGCACTCGCGGTATCGGTGCGGCGCGGGTCCACCACGATCAATTTGAGGTTGGGATTTTTCTGGCGCGCATCATCAATGCGGCGGAACAGGATCGGATGAGCATATGCCGTGTTCGAACCGGCGATAAAGATACACTGCGCGTGGTCGATGTCCTCATAACATCCCGGTGGCGCATCCATGCCCAGCGTGGCCTTGTAGCCGGTCACCGCAGAAGACATGCACAGGCGCGAATTAGTGTCGACGTTATTGGTGCCGATCAACCCCTTGGCCAGCTTGTTGAAAACATAGTAATCCTCGGTCAACAACTGCCCGGAAATATAAAAGCCAACCGCATCCGGCCCATGCTGCTGAATGATGGCAGCAAACTTGTTAGCGACCTGATCGAGCGCTTCGTCCCAGCTGGCACGCTGGCGTACTTCGCCACGTGCACTGCGCAGCTCAGGATACATGGCGCGCATCTCCTCGCGCGCGGTGAGATGCAGGTTAGCCCCCTTGGTGCAAAGACGTCCGAAGTTGGCTGGATGCTGAGGGTCGCCGCGCACGGCGGTGATCTTGCCATCCTCAGTACTGATCATCACGCCGCAGCCGACGCCGCAGTAGCAACAGGTGGATCGAATTTCACTCATGGCTCGAAAATGGATTTTCTGGAGTAGACACAGATCTCGTTACCGGCTTCAACATGCCCGGACAACGCTGCATTCTTTCCATTAATCGTGCACATCACATGCTTGTCATCCAGCTCATCTGCCCACCGGTCGCCGCGTTCGCGCAATCTGTTCAGCAGCTGTTCGAGCGTATAAACCTCGCCTGGAACCACCATGCGTTCCGACGTCATCAACAGCGAGTCGCTGGCACGGCCAAAGTACATTATTACAACTTGATGTTTGCTCTCGAGAGAAGTAAAGAAAAATGCGTGCAGCGACTTTCTCATCTGACCCAACGCCCCGATGAGACCGTTGTCGCAACCGATAGCTTGTGCTTTTTGCATGATCTTGTCTCCGTTCAGAGTCAACCTAGGCAGCCGCTTTCGCCTGCTTCTGGTACAGGAATTCCAGCACTGCGCCGCGCAGGCTGTGGTAGTGCGCATCGTTCGCCAGTGCCAGACGGTTGCGCGGCTTTGGCAAGTCCACTGCAAGGATCTCGCCGATGGTTGCCGCCGGGCCGTTGGTCATCATCACGATGCGATCGGACAGCAGCACTGCTTCATCCACATCGTGTGTCACCATGATGACCGTGCTGTTGGTCGCCGCGACGATCTTCATCAACTCGTCCTGCAAGTGTGCGCGGGTCAGCGCATCCAACGCGCCGAACGGCTCGTCCAGCAGCAAGACTTTGGGCTGCATCGACAGGGCGCGCGCGATGCCGACGCGCTGCTTCATGCCGCCGGAGATCTCATGCGGATATTTCTTTTCGGCATGGGACAGATGCACCAACTCCAGTGCATCCAGCG
>JBDTPM010000296.1:0-16772 GCA_039932695.1 Gallionella sp.
TGCAAATCTGCCTGTGGATTATTGTTGCAGGCAGAATATTTTTCAATATCATCGGGGTAATAATGGATGCAATTGGAATAGTCTCCCTGTGCCCCATAGTGTGGATCCGCGGCAGGTAGCACGATGGCCGTATGAGCGGAACTCAATATCCTCTGTTCGGGAAATACGCTGTTCACCATTTCCAGTTTTTCTGCCGGTATGCCGGGCGGTGTACGGGTTGTATCGGTAGCATAAAGCACCAGCCTGCTGGAAGGATGATGTGTCTGCGCGATGAATTCCAAAGTCGCCGATGTATCCACCGTCGCATCATCTGCACTGGTAACGGCGAATACCGGGATGCCCATCTTGCGATGACGCAAAAGTCTACGCACCGCCATGGTCAACGCATACATCTGCGCAGCGGCATTCTTCGGAAATGACTCGTACTTGTAGATGTCACGGTCTGGCTTCAAGTCCAGCCATTTTGCTGATGGTATCAACCAGCTATACAACATGTGAAACCTGGCCAGCGCGGCCCGTGACGAGATCCTGAGCGCCGGAGAGAACAAGAATAAACCGTGCACCCGGTTATCCAGCAGGCTCTGATACAAGCTCAGCGTGCCTCCGGCAGAAAATCCAGCCAGATAGACTTCTTCGACCTCCTCGGCCAGCCTGTCCACGCCATAAACGACCGTCTCGACCCATTCCTGCCAACTAACATCAAGCAGATCCCCTGGCTGAGTGCCGTGCCCCGGCAACAATACTGCCATGACACGAAAACCGCTCTCCTGAAAGAAAGCCGCCAAATGGCGCATGAAGTAGGGAGAGTCGGACAAGCCATGCGTAAGCAGCACACCACGCCGATATGGCCTGGAATTACCGGCCGGATATCCGGCTGAAGGCATCAACTCAAAGGGAGCATTACCATCGACGATTTTTTCCAGGCCGGCGTCACCTGCCCCGGCATGAGCGCTTTGCAGCATGTCCCGGGTATGCGCCACATAATCAGCGAACGCCAATCGACACCCGTCAGATAACCAGCCGTATCCTGACGGATGGTGACGCGCATCAAGCACAGTGTCCCGCCAAGCACTTCGGAGTAATTGCTTCACCATCTCTGAGCGGAGGCCCCAATATTTTACGGAATATCCGACAGGATTATGCCGCAGATTACTGTCCTATGGCGCAAAACCGACTCGCCAGTACCAATGTAATATGCTTGACGGTTTTCGAATTTTTAGAAACGATTACCGGATTGGAAGGCTTTGCGATTACCCCGTTCATTTGTATATCTATCTGGTAGTTAAGGTTATAATTACAGCCTCTTTGACCAACCTATTGGGGAGCAGCATGGGCTTTCTTGCCAACAAACGGATATTGATTACCGGCATGCTCAGCACCCGCTCGATTGCTTACGGCGTCGCCCAAGCAATGCACCGCGAGGGAGCAGAACTGGCCTTTACCTATCAGGGCGAGCGAGTACAAAATCGCGTGCTGGACCTGGTCAAGGAATTTGACAGCGAGTTGTTATTCCCGTGCGATGTCAGCAGTGATGACGATATCAACCAGCTATTCGCCGATTTGAGCAAGCACTGGGATGGCTTTGATGGCTTTGTGCATGCCATTGGTTTTGCACCTCGCGAAGCCTTGGTCGGTGAATTCCTGGATGGTTTCAGCCGCGAGGCATTCCGAATCGCACACGACATCAGCGCTTACAGCTTTCCTGCCATGGCCAAAGCCGCGCTGCCGATGATGGAAGGTCGCAAGGCATCTTTGTTGACACTGAGCTATCTCGGTGCCGTTCGCACCATGCCGCACTACAACGTGATGGGCTTGGCCAAGGCCAGCCTGGAAGCCAGCGTGCGTTATCTGGCTATGCAACTGGGACGCCAGGGGATACGGGTAAATGGGATTTCTGCCGGTCCGATCAAGACACTGGCTGCCTCCGGCATCGGCGATTTCAGCAAATTGCTAAGCTACAACGAAAAACACGCACCGCTCAAGCGCAATGTAACCATCGAAGAGGTAGGCAATGCCGCTGCATTCCTGTGCAGCGATCTGGCCAGCGGTATCACTGGCGAGATCACCTATGTGGACGGCGGCTTCAACACTACCGCCTTGGGCACGACAGAGCCCTGATCGACCGCCGCTTCCAACAAAAAACGCCACCCGAGGGTGGCGTTTTGTTTGGCTTCGAACTGCGATCAGGGTTGTGCCGGAACGCCCTCGGGCAAATTTATCTTGATAGTCGACCGCTGTCTGGCGTCAGAAAGGTAGGCGCGGAACATTTCTTCCCCGGTCAATTGCTGCAATTGCTGAACGTAGCGTAAACGCTTCTCATCAACTTTTGGATCGCCATCCTTGATTGCATCGATACGTGCCAGCAAGTACCCTTTCTGCTCGACTTCAATACCTACATAGTGAGGAAAACTGGCAGGATATGCCTGGTATATTCTCTTTACCAACCCCGCATCCAGTGATCCATGTTGCGCGCGAGTGATAGTCTGAACTGGTCCCCAGCTTAACTTTGGCTTGCCTCCGCTCTGCAGTTGCGCAAGCATCGCCTTGCCCTGCTCTGCTGCCATTTCCAACGCATGCTGACGCTGCAATTTTTGCTGGATCAGACCCTGTACTTCTGCAAATGCCCGCACGGCGACCGGCTTGTATTCAATCACTCTTGCAGCGACCAAAGTATTCGGTGCAACCTCGACGGCAGCGGAGTTGCGCTTGTTCTTCACCACTTCATCGGTAAAGATCGCCTGCAGCATCTTTGCCGTCCAGGGGACGCCGGCATCACCCCCATTGACCAACCATCCGCTCTGCTCGGTCTTGGAACCGATCAGGTCAGCCGCCGGTTTCAAAGTATCGCTTTGCTCATATACAGTATTACTGAATCTCTCGGCCAGCTCGGCAAACTTTCCTGCGGCTTTCTGCTGCCGTAATTTACTGAAGATACCATCACGCGACTCTTCGAACGGAATCGCTCTGGAAGGCTTGGACGCGATCAGCTTGATGATGTGATAGCCATATTCCGACTTCACCAAACCGCTGATCTCGCCCGGCTTCAACGCAAAAACAGCATCCTCGAATGGCTTGACCATCATGCCGCGGCCAACAAAACCTAGGTCACCGCCATTGTCTGAGGAACCGGGATCCTCAGAATTCAGTTTGGCCAATTCGGCAAACTTGGCGGGAGATTTGCTGATCTGTTGCAGCAACCGCTCAGCTTTCGCCTTGGCGGCATCCTGCTGTGCCTGAGATGCAGCGGCGGGCGCGGAAATCAGTATATGCGCAGCCCGACGTTCCTCTGGCGTGCCAAATTCATTCTTGTGCTCATCGTAATATTTGCGCACCTCTTCCTTGCTCACTTCTATCTTGGCCAGCAGATCATCGATCGTGAATTTCACATACTCGACTTTTACCTGCTCCCTGACCTGGAACTCCTGCATATTCTGGTTGAAATATTTTTTCAGGGCATCCGCATCCGGTTTCGCTTGCGCGAGGAAGGGCTGAAATGAAACATCTGACACACTCACCATCCTTTGCTGCTCGTTTAAACGAATGACCTTCTCCGCTACATTGTTCGAAGAGTATCCATTTTGCAGATATCCATCCTGGATCTGCTGCCACAGCATATCATCGCGAAGGCGGGCCTCGAATACCAGTGGCGACATGCCCTGATTTGCAAGCGCTGCTTCATATCGTTTCTTGTCGAACTTGCCACTGACCTGAAAAGCCTCGATGCTGCCGATGGCCCTGGCCACCTGCTCATCCATCACCACCAGTCCTGCATCCCTGGCTTGCTCTTGCATCAATTTCTGCGAAACCAGATTTTCCATCACCGCGCGCTTCATTTCCGGGCTGTCGAGCATCGCCGGATCAAACTTGCCTCCCATCTGCTGACTCATCCGCTCCCGCTGCTGGCGTAACGCATATCCTAATTCCTGTTGCGTGATCTTTGCACCATTCACCGTGGCAGCCGCATCTACTTTATTTCCAGAACGGGTATACGATTCCACCCCCCAGAATGCAAACGGCAACACAATGAGTGCAAATATGAACTGTACCAAACGCTTATTTTCATGAACAAAATCGAACATATCGATACCACCCAACTATTATGATTCAAAACAAACAGATGTGAAAAAGGCGAACTTGCGTTCGCCTCGAATTGGCGGAGTGGACGGGACTCGAACCCGCGACCCCCGGCGTGACAGGCCGGTATTCTAACCAACTGAACTACCACTCCAAAAACGTGTGTGGTGGGTGCTGACGGGATCGAACCGCCGACATTCGCCTTGTAAGGGCGACGCTCTACCAGCTGAGCTAAGCACCCGACAAAGTCTGCTAGTTTACAGCATCTTTCAGGCCTTTGCCCGCGCTAAATTTAGGAACTTTAGCTGCCTTGATTTTAATCGTTGCGCCGGTGCGTGGATTGCGGCCATTTCGCGCAGCACGTTTACCAACCTTGAATGTACCGAAACCAACCAAACTCACGGTATCGCCCTTCTTCAGTGCCTTCTTGATTGTGTCTACAGTCGCATCAAGTGCGCGAGCTGCAGCAGCCTTGGAGAGTTCAGCAGATTTTGCAATTGCATCAACCAGATCAGATTTATTCACGTATGTCCCCTTTGCGAGTGATTAAAAAAACGAGTGATTAAAAAACAGGATAAGCCCTGCAACGGCTTTATATCAAGGCTGCGCAGCTTTGGTCAAGCGATTACTAATAAATTTTTTTTCTTGCATTGCCAAATTCAAGCTGTTAGGAATTGCCTCTCAATGCTTGGTAACCAATGTTGTCCCGGGTTGCTTCGCGTCTCCCGCCAAGGCAACAACATCAACCTTTTCAACAAGTTCCACCAATGGCACGGGCATGCGTTCGAGAGCCATCTCAAACACCTGGTCTATCCACTTGACCGGATGTATGTCCAGTTTGTTTTTGATATTGTCAGGGATCTCTGCCAAGTCCTTGGTATTTTCTTCGGGTATCAGGACCACCTTGATGCCGCCCCGCTGCGCTGCCAGCAACTTCTCCTTAAGTCCGCCGATCGGCAACACTTCACCGCGCAAGGTGATCTCGCCAGTCATCGCCACATCGGCACGCACCGGAATACCCGTCAATGCAGAGACCATCGCCGTACACATGCCAATCCCCGCGCTGGGGCCGTCCTTGGGAGTCGCACCCTCCGGCAGGTGGATATGCAAATCGGTCTTATGGTAGAACTCTTCATCGATTCCCAATCGTCTTGCCCGGCTGCGCACGACACTCAATGCAGCCTGGATGGACTCTTGCATCACCTCGCCCAGCTTGCCGGTAGTCGTTGTCTTGCCCTTGCCCGGCAACACGGCGGTCTCGATGGTCAGCAATTCGCCGCCCACCTCGGTCCATGCCAATCCTGTCACCTGCCCTACCTGATTGTTCTTTTCGGCAACACCGTAAGAATAGCGGCGCACGCCCAGATATTTATCAAGATTTCGTGAATTGATCACGACTTTCTTGTCGCGTTCTTTCAGCGATAGCGCCTTTACCACCTTGCGGCAGATCTTGGAGATCTCCCGCTCCAGTCCGCGCACACCTGCTTCGCGTACGTAGTAACGCACGATGTCGCGCAACGCGCTTTCGGAGATATTGATCTCTTCAGGCTTCAGGCCATTGTTCTTGATCGCCTTCGGCACCAGATAGCGGATAGCGATGTTGATCTTCTCTTCTTCCATATAACTGGAAACATGGATGATCTCCATACGATCCATCAATGCATCAGGGATGTTCAAGGTATTCGCCGTCGCGACGAACATCACGTCGGACAAGTCATATTCGACCTCGACGTAATGATCGACAAACGTGCTGTTCTGCTCCGGATCGAGCACTTCCAGCAACGCCGAGGCCGGATCGCCGCGCATATCCATGCCCATCTTGTCCACTTCATCGAGCAAGAACAGCGGATTCTTCACGCCGACCTTGCTCATGTTCTGCAGGATCTTGCCCGGCATCGAGCCGATATAGGTCCGGCGATGCCCGCGAATCTCGGATTCATCGCGCACTCCGCCCAATGACATGCGCACGAACTTGCGATTGGTTGCACGCGCAATGGATTGTCCCAGCGAAGTCTTGCCCACACCGGGAGGTCCAACCAGACACAGGATCGGGGCCTTCAGTTTATCCACCCGCTGCTGCACAGCCAGATACTCGAGGATGCGCTCCTTGACCTTGTCCAATCCATAGTGATCTTCTTCAAGCACCACTTCTGCCTTGTTCAGATCGGCACTGATCTTGGTCTTCTTTTTCCACGGCAAGCCGAGCAGCACATCGATATAGTTGCGCACCACCGTGGCTTCGGCGGACATCGGCGACATCAGGTGCAGCTTTTTCAGTTCGGCTTCGGCTTTGGTGCGCGCCTCCTTGGGCATGTGCGCGGCCTTGATCTTTTTTTCCAGCTCGTCGAAGTCGGTTCCTTCCTCGCCCTCGCCCAGCTCCTTCTGGATCGCCTTGACCTGTTCGTTCAGGTAATACTCGCGCTGGCTCTTTTCCATCTGGCGCCGCACGCGGCCACGGATACGCTTTTCGACCTGGAGGATATCGATCTCTCCCTCGAGCAGGCCGAGCAAATGCTCCAGGCGTTTACGCACGCCGAAGATCTCCAGAACTTCCTGTTTTTGCTCCAGCTTGAGCGGCAGGTGGGCAGCAATGGTGTCAGCCAGGCGACCGGCATCGTCGATGCTGGCCAGCGATGTCAGGATCTCCGGCGGGATCTTCTTGTTGAGCTTCACATATTGATCGAACTGCGCGATCAGCACGCGCCGCATCGCCTCGGATTCACTATCCGTTCCATCCTCGGCAGGAACGATCTGGACCTCGGCATCGAAATGCGACTTGGCATCGAAAACACGAACCACTTTGGCACGCTGAGTCCCTTCCACCAGCACCTTTACGGTGCCGTCCGGCAATTTGAGCATCTGCAGGATATTGGCCATGGTGCCTATGGCATAAAGATCGTCCGTACCCGGTTCATCTTTTGCGGCAGACTTCTGGGCCACCAGTGCGATGCTCTTGTCCATCTCCATCGCCGTCTCCAGAGCCTTGATGGATTTGGAACGGCCGACAAACAACGGAATCACCATATGCGGGAACACCACCACGTCGCGCAATGGCAGTAGGGGGTGCAAGTTGCTGATGGCAGGAGTATTGGGGATATCTTGTTCTAACATGGCAATCACCTATTTGTTGATTGTGGGGTTAGATGGGGATAGCTTGAATAAATTCAAGCACCCCATCCGTACAAGATATAAAGAGCGGGCGGAAACAGCCAGTATCAGGCCGCCTTGTGTGTATCCGCATAAATGACGATTGGGTTGATCTCACCGCTGGAACCGGTTACGTCCAACACCACCTTGCTGACATTATCCATCGAGGGCAAGTCGAACATCACATCCAGCAGCGCGTGTTCGAGTATCGAGCGCAATCCACGCGCACCGGTCTTGCGTGCCAGCGCCTTGCGAGCAATGGCCAGCAACACACCCTCACGGAATTCCAGATCGACGTTTTCCATCGCGAACAGTTTCTGGTATTGCTTGGTCAGTGCGTTCTTTGGTTCGGTCAGAATTTCAAGCAGCGCGGTTTCGTCCAATTCCTCGAGTGTCGCCACAACCGGCAGACGCCCGACGAATTCCGGGATCAGGCCGAATTTGATCAAATCTTCAGGCTCCACATCGCGCAAAGTCTCACCGGTTTTGCGTTCATCCTTGCTGCTGATGGATGCGCCAAAGCCGATGCTGGCCTTGGAAGAGCGGTTGCGTATGACCTTTTCCAGTCCATCGAACGCACCGCCACAGATGAACAGGATATTGGTGGTATCCACCTGCAGGAATTCCGTGTTCGGGTGCTTGCGGCCTCCTTGCGGCGGGATCGACGCCTTGGTGCCCTCGATCAGCTTGAGCAACGCCTGCTGCACCCCTTCTCCGGACACGTCGCGCGTGATTGATGGGTTATCCGACTTGCGGGAGATCTTGTCGATCTCGTCCACATACACGATACCGCGCTGCGCCCTCTCTACATCATAGTCGCAGGTCTGCAACAACTTCTGAATGATGTTTTCGACATCCTCGCCGACATAACCGGCCTCGGTCAGCGTGGTGGCATCTGCCATCACGAACGGCACTTCCAGCAAACGCGCCAAAGTTTGCGCCAGCAACGTCTTGCCCGAGCCGGTAGGGCCAACCAGCAGGATGTTGCTTTTGGACAATTCCACTCCGTCCTTGTCGTCGCTCTTGAGGCGCTTGTAGTGGTTGTACACCGCCACCGACAATATCTTTTTCGCCTGTTCCTGGCCGATCACATATTCGTCGAGTGCTTCGCAGATTTCCTTGGGCACCGGCAGGTCGGTCTTCTCAACCTTGTTTTCGTTCTGAATCTCTTCGCGCATGATGTCGTTGCACAGCGTGATGCATTCATCGCAAACGAACACCGAAGGACCCGCGATCAGCTTGCGGACTTCATGCTGGCTCTTGCCGCAGAACGAGCAGTAAAGCAATTTATCGCCCGATTTTTTTTCGCTAGTCATTGTTGGTAACCCTCCATCCAGTTATCGGCGTACCGATCCGTTTCATTAAACGCGCTTATCCAGCATCTGATCCACCAGTCCGTATTTAACGGAGTCTTCGGCACTCAGAAAATTATCGCGATCGGTGTCGCGTTCGATCGTTTCAACTGATTGGCCGGTATGCTTTGCCAGCAGCTGATTGAGCTTCTGTTTCAAATACAAGATCTCGCGCGCATGGATTTCGATATCCGAAGCCTGGCCGCGGAAACCGCCCATCGGCTGATGGATCATCACTCGCGAATTAGGCAGACAGAAACGCTTGCCCTTCTCCCCGGCCGCAAGCAGGAACGATCCCATGCTGGCGGCCTGTCCAATACACAAGGTGCTGACATTGGGCTTGATGAACTGCATCGTATCGTAGATCGCCATCCCGGCTGTCACCGAACCTCCCGGCGAATTGATGTAGAAATGAATGTCCTTGTCCGGATTCTCCGACTCCAGAAACAGCATTTGCGCAACGATCAGGTTGGCACTGTGATCATTGACCTCGCCGACCAGAAATACCACACGCTCCTTGAGCAGGCGCGAATAGATGTCATACGCCCGCTCGCCGCGGCCGCTGGTCTCGACGACCATGGGGATCAAACCGATATTTTGCGGCTCCTGATAATGCGACATGTCGGTATCCTGTGGTTTGTAAAATTGCAACATATTTAGCTGTTCCCCATCAGATCGTTGAACTGCGCCTGTTTGTCGGTGGTCCTGGCCTGGCCCATCACCCAGTTCACCATGTTTTCTTCCAGCACCAGGTTCTCCACTTCTATCATGCGCTTGGGATCAGCTGCATACCAGCGGATGATCTGCTCAGCCTCGTCAAAGCTCTGCGCATAATCCTCGATCATCGCCCTGGTCTGCTCAGGCCTGGCCTGCAATCCATACTTCTGCACGATTTCAGAAAGGATTATCCCCAATTTTACGCGTTTCTCGGCTCGCTCCCTGAACATGTCCGGCTGCAAAGGCATATCTTTCATCTTCACGCCGCGCGACTCCATCTCCTGCACGGTCTTCTGCATCACGGTTTGCTCTTCCAGTTCAACCAGACTCCTGGGCACGTCGAACTTGGCGACTTTCAGCAACGCCTCCATCGCAGCTTCCTTGTTTTGTACTTTCAGACGGCGCGAGACTTCGCGAGTCAGATTACTGCGTATCTCGTCTTCCAGCTTGCTCACATCGCCATCGGTGATGCCGATAGATCGGGCGAATTCGGCATCCACTTCAGGCAGCTTGGGAGCCTCGATACGGTGCAAAGTTACCGTGAATGTCACCTTTTTCCCTGCGATGTCCTTGCCATGATAATCCTCTGGGAAGGTCATATCGAATGACTTGGTCTGGTTCGCCTTCATACCGATGATGGCAACCTCGAAGTCCGGCAACATGCGTCCTATACCCAGCACCACAGCCAGATCCTTTGCCTCGCCGCCGTCGAATGCCACGCCGTCGATCTTGCCGATAAAATCGATATGCACCTGGTCCTCGTTCTGAACTGCACGGTCCACTTTCTCGAACTTGGCGCGCTGCTTGCGCAGGGTCTCTATGGTGTTTTTCACATCCTCGGGTGTCAACTGGTAAACCATTCGCTCTATTGTTTCACCCGACAGGTCGCCCATGGTCACTTCAGGATAGATCTCGAAAGTTGCACTGTATTCGACCTGCTCGGCATTCAGATCATTGGTCTTGATCTCGAATCGGGGATTGCCCGCCACCCGCAGATTGTTTGACAAGGCAGCCTCCTGGAAAGAGCGTTGCAACGCTTCCCCCAGGGCTTCCTGGTGAACTTGCGCACCATAGTGCTGCTCGATCACCTTAGGAGGCACTTTGCCGGGACGGAATCCGGCGATCTTTGCATTGCGTCCGATGTTTGCCAGGCGGGCGGACACTACGCCACGGATCGCCTGCTGGGGTATCGAAGCGTTTAGACGTCGTTCTAACGCGCTTACAGTTTCTACACTGGTCATGCTGAATTTCCTTGAGTGAAGTTGAATTGGGCGTTGGTGCGAAAGGAGAGACTCGAACTCTCACGCCTTGCGGCGCTGGAACCTAAATCCAGTGCGTCTACCAATTCCGCCACTTTCGCGCTGTTTATTTCCAGCTTTGGCGGCAATTATATCATCAACCAGAGTGTTTTATTTGAACCACGCTGCGGCCATGCGTCTTGCCTTGCAGCATCGAAGGAAATATGCGTGGCAATTCGCTGAACGGCACGATCTGCGCAACTTTTGCCAACATCTTGGGATGCAAACCTGTCCTGATAGAACTACTAGCCATTCGACTAGGCTGCCCAAAAACGGCAGCCAAGTCGCTGGTTATGAGCCCAGTCGAAGGGTCGCTGGCCAGACGCTGCCAGATCTGGCGGCGCAGCGGCATCGCAGTGGCGGCAGAATCAATACCGATGAGGCGTACCCCGCGCAGGATGAACGGCAGCACCGTGGTGTGCAGCTCCATTCCTCCCGCATTGCCGAAGCTCGCGATCACGCCATTCTGCTGCATCGTGCGCGTCAGCCATGCCAGCGTCTCGCCACCCACCGAATCCAGCGCGCCGGCCCACAACGACTTTTCGAGCGGACGAGTGCCCAACACCAGATCCTTGCGCGACAGGATCTCCGAGGCGCCCAGCGATTTCAGGAAATCGTGTTCAGAATCTTTTCCGGTTACCGCGACCACGTGGTAGCCCAGTTGAGCCAGCATCATCACGGCGAGACTGCCCACGCCGCCGGTCGCACCGGTCACGATCACCTTGCCGTTTTCGGGACGCAAATCGTTCTGTTCGAGACGATGAATCGACAGACCGGCGGTAAATCCCGCCGTGCCGAGCGCCATCGCCTCGAACAGCGTCAGACCCTGCGGCAGCGGCACCACCCAATCGGCAGGCACGCGCACATATTCCGAATATCCGCCGTCATGTGCCACGCCCATATCGTAGCCGGTGACGATCACCTCATCGCCAGACTTGAAGCGCGCATCCTGCGACGATTCCACGATACCTGCCACATCAATGCCGCCCACACACGGGAAACGGCGTATCACCTTGCCCGCGCCGGTAGCAGCGAGCGCGTCCTTGTAATTCACACTGGAATAATGAGTTTGTATGACCACCTCGCCGGGATCAAGATCGTCCAGCGTCAGCTCGACAAATCGCCCGGCGGATTTGCCATCCTGCTCGAAGATCCGGTAAGCGCGAAAAACGCTCATCTACAAGTCCAGCAACACCCGCCCCGGAAACTCCAGCGCTTCCTTGATCGTGGACAGGAACAGCACCGCTTCGCGGCCGTCGATGATGCGGTGATCGTAGGAAAGCGCGAGATAATTCATCGGACGGATCACTACCTGACCGTTCTCGGCGACCGGCCTGTCCTTGGTGGCGTGGATGCCGAGGATGGCGGCCTGCGGGGGGTTGATGATAGGCGTGGAGAGCATCGAGCCGAACACGCCGCCGTTGGAGACTGAAAAAGTTCCGCCGGTGAGTTCTTCCATCGTCAGCTTCCCGACCTTGGCGCGCGCGCCGAAATCGGCGATCTGTTTTTCGATGTCGGCCAGCGACAATTTATCCGCATCGCGGATGATGGGTACGACCAGACCGCGCTCGCTGCCGATCGCCATGCCGATGTCGAAGTAGCCGTGGTAGATGATGTCGGTGCCATCCACCGAGGCGTTGACGATCGGGAATTTCTGCAATGCCAGCACCGCCGCCTTGACGAAGAACGAGGAGTAGCCGAGCTTGATACCGTGTTTCTTCTCGAACGCATCCTTGTATTTGTTGCGCAATTCCATCACCGGCTGCATGTTCACTTCGTTGAAGGTGGTGAGGATCGCGGCATTGGACTGAGATTGCAACAGACGTTCGGCGATGCGCTGGCGGATGCGCGTCATCGCCACGCGCTGCTCTGTCCTCTGCCCGGATGGCGGGATAACCGGGACGGCTCGCGGCGCATCGCTACCCGATGCTTGAACCTGCTGCATCGCATTCAGCACATCCTCTTTGGTGACGCGGCCGCTGCGGCCGCTGCCCTGAAGGCTGGCGGCATCGACTTCATTCTCGCGCGCCAGCTTGCGCACCGAGGGTGGCACAGCGGAAGCTACTGCAGCCTGAGTCTTGTCTTGCTTGGCTGTGACCGCCTGGGCGGCCACTGTCTGTGCAGCCACTGCCACTGTATCGATCTGCGCGATCACCTCATCGCTGCCGACCTTGCTGCCGTCACCCTTGATGATCTTGACGAGTACGCCGCTTTTGATAGCAGGCAGTTCGAGCACGACCTTGTCGGTTTCGACGTCGATCAGATTCTCGCCCTCCTGTACCGCATCCCCGACTTTTTTATTCCAGGTAAGCAGTGTCGCTTCGGATACGGATTCGGAGAGTTGCGGTACTTTGACTTCAATGATGCTCATGGTGTTGTGCTCCTGGATTTTTTTTCTTGACATCAAGATCGGGGCGGAAAGCGGCGTCGATCACTTCTTTCTGTTGTTCGTTATGCACGGCAAGATAACCCGCCGCGGGAGAAGCCGAGGATGGCCTCAGCGCATAGCCCAGCTTCATGTTCGGCCGCATGTGGCGCAGCAGATAATGCTGGATGCGATGCCATGCTCCCTGATTGCCCGGCTCTTCCTGACACCACACCACTTCGGTGGCATTCGGGTAGGCCGCGATCTGCGCGGTGAAATCGTCGTGCGGGAACGGGTACAACTGCTCAAGGCGGATGATCGCCATATCGGTTATTCCGCGTTCGCGACGAGCTTTGAGCAGGTCGTAATAGACCTTGCCGCTGCAGGTGATGACTCTTCGCACCTTGTTTGCTTCCAGAGAGTCCACTTCAGGGATCACCGGCAGGAAGCGTCCTTCGGTCAGGTCGCTCACCGGCGAAGCGGCATCCTTGCTGCGCAGCAGGCTCTTGGGCGTAAATACGATCAGCGGCTTGCGATAGGGACGCAGCATCTGCCGGCGCAACAAGTGGAATATCTGTGCCGAGTTGGACGGTATGCAGACTTGAATGTTGTAGTCGGCGCAAAGTTGCAGATAGCGTTCGATACGGCCGGATGAGTGTTCCGGACCCTGCCCCTCGTATCCATGCGGCAGCAGCATCACCAAGCCGCACAGCCGCCCCCACTTGGCTTCGCCGGATGCGATGAATTGGTCGATGACGACCTGCGCGCCGTTGGCAAAATCGCCGAACTGCGATTCCCAAATGGTGAGAGTCTCGGGCTCTGCGGTGGCATAGCCATACTCGAATCCCAGCACCGCCGCTTCAGAAAGGATGGAATCGATGACGATGAAGTCCGCCTGATCCATGGCGATGTTCTGTAGCGGGATATGGTAACCCTTGTCCCACTGCACACGATTCTGATCATGCAGCACGGCATGGCGATGGAAAAAGGTGCCGCGTCCCGTATCTTCTCCAGACAGTCTGACCGGGTGTCCTTCGGTGAGCAGACTTGCATACGCCAGATTCTCGGCCATACCCCAATCCAGCGGCAATTCGCCTTTACCCATTGCGATGCGGTCGGCAATGATCTTCTCGACACGCGAGTGCAGTTTGAAGTTTTCCGGGATGGTCGTCAGTCCCTCTGCCAGTTGTTGTAAACGTTCTGGCGTGACCGATGTGACCGTTTCATGATCCCACTTCACCTCGTCCTTGTATTTTGCCCAGCTCACCGCATTACCGAATTTGTATTCGGTGAGCACAGGCTGGATCGGGTTGTGTCCTTCGTCCATAGCGCGACGATAAGATGCCACCATCTCATCAGGCTCTGTCGCGGCCAATGTTCCCTGTTCGACCAAACGCCGGGCATACAAAGCACGCGTGCCGGGATGCTGATTGATGTAGCGATACATGAATGGCTGGGTCACCAGCGGTTCATCCTGCTCGTTATGCCCCAGCTTGCGGAAACACACCATGTCGATCACCACATCCTTGCCAAAGTGCATGCGGAAATCCAGGGCGATCTCGGTGATGCGCAGCACGGCCTCGGGGTCGTCAGCGTTGACGTGAAAGATCGGCGCTTCGACGATCTTGGCCACATCGGTGCAATACAGCGAAGAACGCGCATCGCGCGCATCCGATGTAGTGAAGCCGATCTGGTTGTTGATGACGACATGGACTGTGCCGCCGGTGCCGTATCCGCGCGTCTGCGACAGGTTGAATGTTTCCTGGTTCACGCCCTGCCCGGCGAAAGCCGCATCGCCGTGCAACAGGATAGGCAACACCTCATTGCCTTTGTGATCTTTGCGCCGATGCTGGCGCGCACGCACCGAACCCACCACCACCGGGTTGACGATCTCCAGATGCGATGGATTGAACGCCAGCGTCAGATGCATGGGTCCTCCAGGCGTGGCGATGTCGGAAGAAAAGCCCTGATGGTATTTAACATCGCCGGAACTCAGATGTTCGTGGTGTATACCCTCGAACTCGGCGAACAACATCGCGGGCAGTTTGCCCAGCGTGTTCACCAGCACGTTCAGCCGGCCCCGGTGCGCCATGCCGATGACCGATTCCTTGATCCCCTGTTCGCCCGCGCGCTGCAACAGATGGTCGAGCAGAGGGATCAGCGTATCCCCGCCTTCCAGAGAAAAACGTTTCTGTCCGACGTATTTGGTATGCAGGTACCGCTCCAACCCTTCTGCGGCGGTGAGCCGCTCCAGCGTGCGGCGCTTGATCTCTGCCGGGTAGGTCAGTTCCGAGCCCGGTCCTTCGAGGCGTGCCTGTATCCAGCGCTTTTGCGCCACGCTGCTGATGTACATGTATTCCGCGCCAACGCTGCTGCAATAGATGCGACGCAGCCGTTGCAGGACCTCGCGTAGCGTCAGGCGCGCGCCTCCCACCAGTGAGCCGGTAAAAAAGGTGCTGCCCATGTCGGCTTCGTCGAGATCGTAATACGAGGGATTCAGTTCGGCGATTTCCGGTTTTGCATGCCGCTTCAATGGATCAAGGTCGGCGATGCGCACACCCAGGAATCGATGGGCATTGATGAGTTGCAGCACTGCCGCCTGCTTGCGTGTCTCATCCGGCTGCATGGGTGATGCAAAGGTGCTCGTTGGCAATGCGGCGAAGGCGCGCTGAACAGTGCTGTGCGACACATCGTGCGCCCCGCCGGGCAGCGCCGGCAGCGCATCGAAATAGCTGCGCCACTCGGCCGGAACAGCATTCGGGTCAAGCAGATATCGTTCGTACAATTCCTCGACGAACGGCGCGTTCGTCCCGAACAGCAGCGAGCTGTTCTGCATCAACTTCAAAAAGCTGGTCGGCTCGTTCAACGTTTCCCCACTGGCATAAAATCGCGCTTGGTCGCACCCAGATACAACTGGCGCGGCCGTCCGATCTTGTGATCGGCATCTGCGATCATTTCATTCCACTGCGACAGCCAGCCGATGGTGCGTGCCACGGCGAAGATCACCGTGAACATATTGATCGGGATGCCGATTGCGCGCAGCACAGTGCCCGAGTAAAAATCCACATTCGGATAAAGCTTGCGCTCGATGAAATACGGATCGCTCAAAGCAGTGCGTTCCAACTCCATCGCCAACCCGAACAACCTGTCATTCTCCAGATTCAGTTCTTTCAGCACTTCGTAGCAAGTCTCGCGCATCACACTCGCGCGCGGGTCCATGTTCTTGTAAACGCGGTGACCGAAGCCCATCAGCCGGTATTTCTTGTCCTTCACGCCCTGCACATATTCCTTGACGCGCGACACGTCGCCAATTTCTTCCAGCATCTTCAACGCGGCTTCGTTGGCGCCGCCGTGCGCCGGTCCCCACAGCGCCGCGATGCCGGCGGAGATACAGGCGAATGGATTGGCCCCGCTCGAACCGGTCAGGCGCACCGTCGAAGTGGATGCATTCTGCTCATGATCGGCGTGCAAAATGAAAATGCGTTCCAGCGCGCGCACCAGCACCGGGTTGGGCACATAATCATCAGCGGGTGTCGCGAACATCATGTACATGAAATTTTCCACATAGCTGAATTTGTTTTTCGGATACATGAACGGGAAACCGGTGTGATATTTGTGCGCCATCGCTGCGATGGTCGGCACTTTAGCGAGCAGGCGCAGCGCGGAAATATCGCGGTGCTCCGGATTGTTGATGTCCAGCGAGTCATGATAGAAAGCGGACAGTGCGCCCACCACGCCGACCATCACGGCCATCGGATGCGCATCGCGGCGGAAGCCGGTAAAGAATCGCGCCATCTGGTCATGCACCATGGTGTGCTC
>JBDTPM010000297.1:0-7506 GCA_039932695.1 Gallionella sp.
CTTCGCACCCTGGCGCTTGATGGCCGGCACGATGGTCATCAATTCCTGACTCTCGCCGGAATAGGATAGCGCGATGATCACATCCGCGCTGGTGATCATCCCGAGGTCGCCATGGCTGGCATCTGCGGGATGGACGAAATAGGCGGGTGTTCCGGTGCTGGACAGGGTCGCGGCGATCTTGCGCGCGATGTGCCCGGACTTGCCCATGCCGCTGACGATGACGCGGCCTTCGCAGCGCAGGATCACATCGAGCGCATGCAAAAAATTCTCATCCAGACGTGTGGCCAGCGCCTGCACGGCGGCTGCTTCGATATTCAAAACCTCGCGTCCAAGGTCAAGTGCTCGCGGCGCGGCGGAAAGGGATTTGCTCATGCAGGCATTATAACAGCGGGAAATGCTTGAAGTGCGCTTAACCGGGTTGAGTGTGTTGTTGGGGCTATTGCCCCTTGCAACCGGGGCGTACTCATTGTGGAAGTACCTGGTTGTCGCCCTATGTCAGCCGAGTCGAATGGCTAGTAGCTGCATCAGACGTATACGCGCTTGAATAGCCGTATCTCGTGGCCGTATGCCATATAACTACTCACCTGCGCGCCGGGAAATTTTGCAAACTTGGCATTAGTGCGGCATTATCGGGTCAGGGAATTCACATACATCATGGAAAGCTCACTCTCGCTCGTTCTTATCCTGCTCGCCACTGCCGTGATGGTGGTGGTGCTGTGCCGCATCCTGCATTTGCCGGTGATGCTGGGCTATCTGGCGGTCGGCATCCTGATCGGTCCGCACGCGCTGGCGTGGATACCGGATGCTGTGGAGACTCAACATCTTGCCGAGTTTGGCGTGGTGTTCCTGATGTTCAGCATCGGACTGGAATTTAGTCTGACGCGACTGATGGCGATGAAACGCACGGTGTTCGGTCTGGGCGCCGCTCAAGTGGTCGTCACGATACTGCTGGTGATGGCGGTCACGTCGGTATTCGGCCTGGATTGGCGCGCCGGTCTGGCATTGGGCGGTGTGCTGGCGATGTCCTCGACCGCCATCGTCAGCAAGATGCTGGTCGAGCGTGCCGAGCTGAATCTGCCTTACGGGCAGCAGATGATGGGTGTGCTGCTGTTCCAGGATCTTGCGGTCGTGCCGCTGTTGATCATCATTCCGGCGCTGGCAACTAGTCCCGACGATCTTCCCGCCACGCTGGGTTACGCGACGATCAAGGCGACCGCAGTGTTGCTGGTGTTGCTGGTGTTCGGTCAGCACCTGATGCGCCCGTGGTTCCACGTCGTGGCGCGGCAAAAGTCCTCCGAATTGTTCATGCTCAACGTGCTGCTGATCACGCTTGGGCTGGCTTATTTCACCGAACTGGCTGGGCTGTCGTTGGCGCTGGGTGCGTTCGTCGCGGGCATGCTGATCTCCGAAACCGAATACCGCTATCAGGTGGAAGAAGACATCAAGCCGTTCCGCGACGTGCTGCTCGGCCTGTTCTTCGTCACGATAGGCATGAAACTCGATCTGGGCAGCGTAGCGGGAGAGTTCGGATGGGTATTGCTGGTATTGCTTGCGCTGATCGTGTTCAAGGCCGTGGTCGTCGCGATATTGGCGCGTGTCCTGGAAGGGGATTGGGGTGTGGCATTGCGCAGCGCAATCGGCCTGGCGCAGGCCGGCGAATTCGGCTTCGTGTTGTTGACGCTGGCGGATGGCGCGCATTTGCTCAATGGTGCAACCATGCAGATCACCCTGGCGGCGATGCTGCTTTCGATGCTGACTGCTCCCTTCATGATCCAATACGGCGAGGCGATCGCACGCCGCTTCTCTGCTGCCGAGTGGACCAACCGCGCGATGCAGATGCACCAGATCGCCATTCAGAGCATGGGCAGCAAAGGCCACGTGATCATATGCGGCTACGGCCGCAGCGGCAGCACGCTGGCGAAATTCCTTGAGGCGGAAAAGCTGAGTTTCATCGCGCTGGATCTCGACTCGAGCCGCGTAAGGGCAGCTCTGGCCGAAAAGAAAAGCGTGGTCTATGGCGATGCTGCCAAGCGCGAAGTGCTGATGGCCGCCGGGCTGATGCGTGCCAGCGCGCTGGTGGTCTCCTACAAGGACAAGCATTCCGCACTGGCGATCCTGCGCCATGTAAGGGAGCTGCGCCCCGATCTGCCGGTGGTGGTTCGCACCAACGATGATACACACGTGGAAGCGTTGAAGCAAGCTGGCGCGGCGGAAGTGGTCGCCGAAGTGATGGAGGGCGGTGTGATGCTCGCTTCGCAAGCGCTGCTGATGGCGGGTGTCCCGCTCAGTCGCGTGATCCGCCGCGTCCAGGAATCGCGTGCGCGGCGATATGCGGCGTTCAGCGGCTATTTTCGCAGCACCCAATACGAGCAGGATGAGGACAGCGAAAGCCTGCAACCGCGCTTCCTCAGCGTGTTGCTCAAGGAAGATTCCGCTGCTGTAGGCAAGAGATTGCGCGAGATTGAACTGGATGCGCTGGACATCGAAGTGAACGCGGTGCGCCGGCACAATTTGCGCGGCGCGCTGCCCAGCGAAGAGATGCTGTTGCAGGCCGGCGATGTGCTGGTGCTGCTTGGCTTGCCGGAAGCATTACAGCAGGCGGAGCTCAGGCTGCATAAGGGTTGAGCTTTCGGAGGACAGAAGACAGAAGACAGGGATGTTGTCGCGGCTACGCCGCGAACTTGATAATACGTGCCGCATAGCGGTACACAGAAAATCTGTCTTCTGTCCTCTGCCCTCCGAAAAAAAAGCCCGCCGAAGCGGGCTTGGTCACGCCGGGTGTGTGTTAGTAGCCCATGCATACCAGGTAAGTGGTGTCATCAACAATTGTTGTGGTCGCAATCGCTGCCACTGGCGTAGTAGTTGGAGTGCCAGCAGCAACCACCATCACAGAACCAGAGGCGGTATTGCTGTCATCCAGCGTGGTATCGAGTTGCTTGGCGAATTTGCCGGGTATGCCATCGGAGCAGACGATGTAGGTTCCCTTTATCCCGGTAACCGGGGATTGCGCCGCGTTGGTTACGCCGATGAAGCCGTTAACCGCGTTCTTGGGCCGGTAGTCGGGTGCGTTTGTAGCTGTTGCACCCGGGCCAAAACCTGCCAGACGGACATGTTGCCAGAATAAGTAAGATTCATCCGTGACTGCGGTAGCATCCCAACCGCCGTCAATGACCCCGTTGTTCGTAGCGCATTTCCCGGCGGCAGCAGGCGTGCAAACGGTTGCGGTATTGGCGGGGGGAAATTGTGCGTCGAGATTAAGCTGGGCTTGGTCGCCGGGCAACGCCTTGAATTTGTCCTGATAGCCGTAGATGAATACCGGGACGTTCTTGAAGTCGTTGGCGAGGTTCTTGACCTTCGCGCTGTTGATCAGTTCTTGACCTTTCAGCACGCCGCCGAGCAGCAGGCCGATGATCACCAGCACGATGGCGATCTCGATCAAGGTAAAGCCGGATTGATTGCGTTTCATTATGGTAACCTCCTATCAATGTTTGAATATGCTACGCTGAACTAACAAGCAAGTGCCGTGCCAATGTTGCAACCGGATTTGACATTGTTCTTGTTGCCGATAAAAAACAACGGTAAAGCAATAGCTTATATTGTCATTTAGACTCTGCGGCGGGTGTGATCTGGATTTTGCGGGGGGCACATTAGAAACTTGACAGAGGCGCAATGACGAGATGTTGACAGGGTGATGACGGGATGCTGACGATAAATTGGGGAAATCGCTTGCGTACCGGCCGCTGGTTGCTGCTGGCGATGCTGGCGCTGTTGCACGGTGCGCTTCTGTTGGGTGTGGACAGCCCGTGGGTGCACCCGTTGTTGCTGGCCCATCTCGGCCTGTTCCTGTTATGGCAACCACTGTGGCGCGGCGAGAGAGAGGTGGGGGGCAGCGCGCTGGTGTTCATCGTGATGGCGGCCGCAACCGCGATGTTCTGGCTGAGCTGGTGGGCAGTGGCGTTTTGGCTGACCGGACTGTTTGGCCTGGTTGGTGCGCGCGTATTCGCCTTCCGTGACCGCTGGTCGCGGCTGTTATATCTTGCGGTGATGGCCTACTTTCTTGCGGTGTTGCTGCTCTGGGTGGTGCCAAATCTGTTTGCGTCGCAATCCACCATTGTGCTTGAGCATGCGGAATCCGGCATCGAGATAGGGCGGATCCTGATGTGGTATGTGCTCCCCTTGCTGATGGTCATCGTGATCGTGCCGATCGGCAACGAGCGGATCGAAAACGTCCAGGCGCTGGATTTGATATACAGCCTGTTGCTGTTCATGCTGCTGGCCTTGGTGGTGCTCGGCAGTCTGGCCTTCATGAATCTGGGGCAACTGGATTACCTCGAAGCCCTGCTGCGCACATTGTTCCTGATGGGATTGGTATTGCTGGCCCTTGGCGGATTATGGAGTCCGCGTTTCGGTTTCAGTGGTCTGCAAGTGTTGTTCTCGCGCTATCTGTTGAACGTGGGTACGCCGTTTGAAAGTTGGCTCTCCCGATTGGCCGAAGCCGCGCAGCGGGAACGCGATGCGGCAAGTTATCTGAGACGCGCGATTGAACTGCTGGCCGATCTGCCGTGGTTATCCGGCTTGTCCTGGCAATCGCCGGACGGGGCAGGACAGATCGGACAATTCAGCGAACATGCCGTGGTGGCTCAGGAAGGGGAATTGCGCCTGACCTTGTATGCCAGGCAATCGCTCAATCCTGCCGTACTGCTGCATGTCAGCCTGCTTAACCAGCTGATCGGTTATTTCTATCAGGCCAAACAGCGTGAACAAAGCCTGCGCGAGATCACCCGTTTGCAGGCTGTGTATGAGACCGGGTCGCGACTCACGCACGATCTCAAGAATATGTTGCAATCGCTGCTCTCGCTCACTTCCATCGCTCAAAGCCGCGAGCAGATGGCGCAGCAGTTGCTTCAACAGCAACTCCCGCTGCTCACGCAGCGTATCGAGCTTACCCTTACCAAACTCCAGCAACCGCAGGCCGTGAGCGAATCCCCCCAGCTTGCCCTGAGCGCATGGTGGGATGTCGTGCGGATGCGCAACCAGCATCAACATATCGACTGGCGCGTGCCGGACAAGCTTCCTGACAAGAACATTCCTGCCGCTTTGTTCGATTGTGTGATCGACAACTTGCTGGACAACGTCCTGAGAAAACGCATGTCCGCCCCGAGCATCGATATCCTGGTCGAAATCCGGCCCGAGCCGCTGTGCCTGTTGGTCTGCGATAGCGGCGACCCGATTCCGGAAACTGTCCTTGCAAATCTTTTGAGTGGTGTCGTCATCTCTGAACATGGCCTCGGGATAGGCTTGTATCAAGCCTCGCGTTGGGCAGAGCAGTTGGGCTATCACCTGAAGTTGACCAGTAACCGGTCGGGGAAAGTGTGTTTCGAGTTGTGCGGATGATCTTATTGCCGGGATGCGTCCTTGCAGTGGACTATGCATGTCAGCCAACTAGACAAATTGTGCAATAAAATCCAATTCATTGACTATGCAATGATAATTGTTTATGTATCCGGCCTAAAGTATTTCAGAATGTTGCCGATAAAATATTCAGAGCTCGGTTTGAACCCTTTGCAAGCGATTGCTTTACTTGGACCCACTGTCGGCACTTTGCGGGCGGAGGGTTATTCTCATGTCAGAAAAAATCCTACAAGTTGAATTCCTGGATCCCTACAAAAGAAACGGTTCCGTTCTGATTTCATCTCCCCGGCCTACCCGTAATACTGCGACCGTCTGAATTCGACCGACCTTGATCCAATTTACCGGGTCCCGATCGATGCAAATGATCTGAAGTTGTCCGTTCTTCACTGGCTTACAAGGGGACTATATGAACACGATGCAATTGCAAGAAGGAATCCGCGAAATCAATCTGACCTATCTGATGCTGGCCCAGCAAATGATCAAGAAAGACAAGCCGGCAGCGATTTTTCGTTTGGGGATCAGCCGGGATCTGGTCGAGGTGGTCGGTAACCTTACGCCGGCACAAATCATCAAGATGGCGGCATCCAACATGCTGCTGTGCCGCTTCCGCTTTGACGAGAATCTGTTGCTCAATCTGCTGACCGATTTCAACAAGGATCGCATGATGTCCCAAGCGCATGCGGCAATCCTGATGTCGGCGCAACCCGTTGAAGAATTGGCGTAAGGGGTGACTGTGGCGACCAAAACCGTGGTGGGCGAGGCGCAACAGGTCAGGATCGCGATCGATCTGATCGAAATGGGCGCGCGTTTGCAGTTGCTGCAGGAAGAAACCTCGCTGAGCCGTGAAAGGTTGCTCAGGTTGTATAAAGAGATCAAGTGCGAGTCGCCTTCCAAGGGAATGTTGCCATACTCGACCGATTGGTTCATGAGTTGGCAGCCGAACATCCATTCGTCGCTATTCATGGATATCTACCAGTTTCTGGTCAAAAATGCCGGTGTCGATGGCGTGCATGCGTTGATCAGCGCTTATCGTTTATACCTCGACCAGGTGCAGGGCATCGAAGCTGCCGAACCCGTGCTGAGCATCACCCGCGCATGGTTCATGATTCGCTTTTTCAAGGCGGAGATGCTGCGACTTGTACCCTGCATGGAGTGCAGCGGACATTTCGTGACCCATGCGGGCGACCTGCATTCGAATTATGTGTGCGGCATCTGTCGTCCGCCTACTCGTGCCGGCAAAACAAAGGCTGCCAGGCAAATCGAAATAGCGGCAGCAAGTGCCGCCTGATCACCCCCCCGCTCAGTTTCTATCGCTTGAATTATTGGTGAACGGCTGCCTGCGTTTCATGGTCATTCGTGCAGTGGGACTGTCGACCGCCAAGTTGTTCGGCATGGAAACGCCAATTAGCCCGGTCAATCGGCGTATCAGATCGATCGTGATGAACAAAACGGCTGAAATGGCAGGGTGCCTGCCGCCATGCCGGCTTCTGGCGCGCCTGTTGTACCGTCTGCGCAATGGTTTTGCCACCTCTTTCTGCCCTCCTGTTATCCGTGCTCATTACATGATCCCTGTGCCGGCGGAAATGAAAGTGTTTGGTAAGTTCAATCCTGCGAATTGGCGGGCAATTATGTCCTTATCCGGCCAAAGAAAACCGGCTACATGCCGTTAAAGTGCTGCAAATAATGGGGTACCCTTCATATGAAGCGACATTCTGGAGAAGATAAATGGGCGATTGGTGGAACAGACTTCCTTTGAAAAGCAAACTGCAGTTGCCTATCCAGCTAATGCTGCTGGTGGTATTGGTGTTTGCGCAAAGTTTGGCATTGAACAAATTTGAAGATCATGTCCTTGAGGAATCGATACAAAAAGCCAAAGTATCCGCGGATGGCGTGTTGAATGGGCTGAACATGCTGATGATCAACGGCATTATCAGTGACCCCGATCAGCGTATCTTGTATGTCAAGAAAATGAGCGACTCTGAAAAAATTGTCGAGTTGCGCGTGATGCGTGGCAGGGCGGTGCAGGAACAGTTTGGTCCCGGGTTGCCTTCCGAGCAACCGATCGACGAGCTGGATCGCGCCGCGCTGAGGAGT
>JBDTPM010000298.1:0-12655 GCA_039932695.1 Gallionella sp.
GTACAGCGACAGGCTTTCGGTGGCGATGCCGAGGTCGGCTTCCCCGCTCAACACCTGTTCTGCGATCTGGGTCGGGTTGCCCTGGTGCAATCCCAGCTTCACGCCGGGGTAGCGTTTGATGAATTGCTTGACCACCGGCGGCAGTGCATAGCGCGCCTGGGTGTGGGTGGTCGCGATGGTCAGATGGCCGCTATCCTGCGCGTGGAACTCCTGACCCACCTGCTTGAGGTTGTCCATATCGTGCAGCATGCGCTGGGCGATTTCCAGAACAGCCTTGCCCGGCTCGGTGACAGCCACGATGCGTTTGCCGTTGCGCACGAAGATCTCGATACCCAATTCCTGTTCCAGCAACTTGATCTGTTTGCTGATGCCGGGCTGCGAGGTATACAGCGCACCGGCGGCATCGGAAATATTCAATCCCTGACGCACGATCTCGTTGAGAAAACGCAGTTGTTGCAGGTTCATGGCACCCTCCGCATATATTCATTGGTTATAAGATACTAACATAAAAGTATTTTGGAATATATATGGTGCAACCTAGAATGCGCTCTATCGATTCTATGGGGCGGAGAAGCATGGACTGGATGTACACATTATCAGGCTTTCTGGTGGGGCTGATCGTCGGCATCACAGGGGTGGGCGGCGGGTCATTGATGACACCGTTGCTGGTGCTGATATTTGGTGTTTCCCCGACTACCGCGGTCGGCACCGATCTGTTGTATGCGTCGCTGACCAAGTCATTGGGCGGATGGGTGCATGGCAAGCGCGGTACGGTGGACTGGAGGGTGGTGGGCTTGCTCAGCCTGGGTAGTTTGCCTGCCGCAGTCGTCACGATAGGGCTTTTGAAATTTCTGGCGCTGGACGAGAAGACCTTGCGCAGCCTGGTGACCAGCGTGTTGAGTGTGGCGCTGCTGCTGACGGCTAGCGCGCTGCTGCTGAAAGGCTGGATCAGGAAGATCGCACTGCGCAAGGATGGCACGGTGTATGAATTGCATCATCGCCATCTGCCCGCAGCGACGATTGTCACCGGCGTCATCGTCGGGACGCTGGTGACGATCTCCTCGGTTGGCGCGGGTGTGTTGGGTACGGTCGCACTGTTGTTCCTGTACCCGCACATGCAGGCCGTGAAAGTGGTGGGCACGGACATCGTGCATGCCGTTCCGCTGACCGCGGTAGCCGGGATCGGGCATATGGCGCTGGGTACCGTGGACTTTGTATTGCTGGGAAGTCTGTTGCTGGGCTCGTTGCCCGGAATCTATATCGGCAGTCATCTGAGTGCCAAAGTGCCGGAAGCGGTATTGCGCCCTGTGCTGGCTACCATGCTGTTGATCATCGGGACTCGAATGGTTCTGTACTAGGCGGTAATGGTTCTGTATCAGCCCTTAATGAATTTGTATTTGCAAGGAGAAGCGCAATGAGTATCAATACACAAGATCTATCCGACCTGGAAGAAATAGACCGTCTCGAACAGGCTATCCAGACATTCATCGAGGGCCGTATCGATCCTGACCGTTTTACGTCTGTACGACTGCAGCAAGGCGTGTATGGCCAGCGCCAGGATGGTGTGAATATGCTGCGCATCAAGATCCCCGGCGGACGTTTGAACGCAAACCAGGTGGAGGCGATCGCCGATGTGACGGAAACATTTTCACAGCGCGGTATCGCGCATGTGACCACGCGCCAGGCGATACAGGTGCACTTCATTCCGCTGGCGAAGATGCCCAGTGCGATGCGCCGGCTGGCACAGGTCAACATGACCACGCGCGAAGCTTGCGGCAACACCGTGCGCAACATGTCGGCGTGCGCTTTGTCCGGCGTGTGCCCGAAACAGCACGTGGATGTAGCGGCTCATATCGACGGTGCGACACAGCATTTTTTGCGCAACCCGCTCAACCAGCAGATGCCGCGCAAATTCAAGATCAGCTTTTCCGCCTGCGAGTCGGATTGCGCCCAATCACTGCTGCATGATGCGGGTGTGATCGCGGTCGAAAAGGACGGCCAGCACGGCTTCATGGTCAAGGCAGGCGGCGGGTTGGGACACAAGCCGCGCGAGTCCATCGTGGTCGAGGAATTCATCCCCGAGCGTGAGTTGCTGTTCTCGCTGGAGGCGCTGGTGACTCTGCACAACAAATATTCGGATCGCACCAAACGTGCCAAGTCGCGCATCAAATTCCTGGTCGAGCGTTTTGGTGTCGAAGGCTTCCTGGAAAAATATCGCGAGGAGTTCGAGCGCACCAAACAGGCCTTGGCCGACCAGCCTTTTCCCAAAGGCGAATGGCAGGAGCAAACCGGGCAGCAAGTTCCGGGTTCGGGCGCGCCGCGCAAGTTGTTCGCTCAGCGTCAAGAAGGACTGTTCGTATTTCCGATCGCGCTGCCGATCGGTGACATCAAGCCGGTGCAGTTGCGCGGCATCGCGAAGTTGCTGCGCGCACATGGTCTGGATGAAGTACACACCACACAGGATCAGAATCTGATCATCCTCAACGTGCCGCAAGACAAGTTGGCCGATCTGCGCAGCGGCTTGGCCGATCTGGGTCTGCATGAGCCTGTCACCGGCGACAACGTGGTGGCCTGCCCGGGCACGTCGACTTGCCGCCTGGGTATCACCGCCAGCACCGTAGTCGCTCCGCAGTTGACCGGCGGCAAGGCCGATCTGCGCATCCGAGTGTCGGGTTGCCATAATGGTTGCGCGCAACCGGAGACCGGCGACATCGGCATCTACGGCGAAGGCAAACGCATGCATGGCAAGCTGGTGCCGCATTACCAGATGTATTTTGGCGGCAACGGCATGGGCGGAGGCGAGCTTGCCCTGAAAGGTCCGTCGTTGCCGGTGGCGCGCGTCAAGCAGGCGATCGATCGCGTGCAAAGCGCGCATCTGGCGAGCGGCGAAGTGAACTTCTTTGCCTGGGCGCGTGCGCAACAGCCGGATTACTTCAAGCAATTGCTGGCTGATCTGGGCGAAGTGAAGGCCGATGAATTGCACACGGTGATGCAGGATTATGGCGAAGCATCTGACTTCCGTGTGTTGCAACTGGGTGGCGGCGAATGCGCCGGTGCGTCGCAGGTGATGATCGGCGCGAACTTCTTCGAGGCAGCGCACGAGCGTGAATACCGCAATGCGCTGGTGTTCCAGCGCAAGTATGGTGAAGCCGCCCAGTGCAACGAAGCGATCCTGCGATTGCTGGGTTCGGGTTTGGCGCAACTGCTGGGTGGCGTTCGCCAGGACGATTTGAACAAATTGGCCATCCAGTTGCAGCAGTTGTTACCCGGTGCGATTGCGGACGATCTTGTTCGGACGGTGACAGCACTGGAAAACCCCGATGAGATCAGCTGCGAACAGCTTGCGATCGTCAGTGCAGCGGTAGATGACTGGACCTTGAAGGTGGCTGCATTCGCGATGCAACAGGATGCGCAGCTTGACCTGGCTGAAGCTTCTGCCGGTTTGCTGGTATAGGAGGTAGATATGCAACAAAAGATCGATCGGGTAGTGGCGGTACTGCAACAGGCGGTGCGGGATTTTTCGCCGGTCTGCTTTGCCAACAGTCTGGGCGCGGAAGACATGGTGCTGACCGATCTGATCGCCAAAAACCGGTTGGGCATCGAGATGTTCAGCCTGGATACCGGTCGTCTGCCTCAAGAGACTTATGACCTGATGCAGGAGGTAAGCGAGCGTTATAACGTGCCGCTGAAGGTTTATTTTCCGGACAGCAAGGCGGTGGAAGCATACGTCACGCAAAACGGAGTGAATGGCTTTTACGACAGCGTGGAAGCGCGCAAAAGTTGCTGCTTCGTGCGCAAGGTCGAGCCGTTGCGCCGTGCGCTGCGCGGCAAGAAGGCATGGATCACCGGGATGCGCCGAGACCAGGCGGTTACTCGAGGCACGCTGGAAGTGTCAGCATATGATGTCGACCAAGGGCTGCATAAATTCAATCCGCTGCTCGATTGGACCAATAAGGAAGTGTGGGCGTATATCCGCCAGCACGACGTGCCGTACAACAAGCTGCACGACCAGTTTTACCCCAGCCTGGGTTGCGCACCCTGCACCCGCTCCATATCGCCGGGCGAAGATATCCGCGCCGGCAGATGGTGGTGGGAAGATCCCGAGAATAAAGAGTGCGGGCTGCACGTCAGTCACACTCCTCAGGTGGCTCATGGGTCCGGGGTTTCGGCGAAGGCTTATGTCGGGAGCCCATCCGGAGAGAAGCAGAAGGACTTTGCTTAAGGGGTGATGAACATGAGCGAACAGTTAATCGAAGAGAGGCCAGCCGATAGCATCCTTGCTGTCCATGCAGGAACTGCGAAACGAAAAGATATTGATGATGAAAGTAAATTGATGACTGCACACACCTTTACCCATCTGGATGCGCTGGAAAGTGAATCCATCCACATCATGCGCGAGGTTGCGGCGGAGTGCAAAAATCCCGCACTGCTGTTCTCGGGTGGCAAGGATTCCATCGTGATGCTGCGTCTTGCGGAGAAGGCCTTCCGTCCGGCGAAATTCCCGTTTCCGCTGGTGCACATCGACACCGAACACAACTTTCCCGAGGTGATCGCTTTCCGTGACAAGCGCGCTACGGAATTGGGCGAGAGATTGATCGTGCGTTCGCTGGAAGATTCGATCAGGAAGGGAACCGTCGTGCTGAAGAGCGAAACCCAGAGTCGCAATGTGTTCCAGTCGGTCACGCTGCTGGAGACCATCGCCGAATTCGGTTTCGATGCCTGCATGGGCGGCGCGCGGCGCGACGAGGAAAAGGCGCGTGCCAAGGAACGCATCTTTTCGTTCCGCGATGAGTTCGGCCAGTGGGATCCGAAGAACCAGCGCCCGGAGTTGTGGGACATCTACAACACCCGTGTGCATCCCGGCGAAAACATCCGCGTATTTCCGATCAGCAACTGGACGGAAATGGACATCTGGCAATACATCGAACGCGAGAAGCTGGAGATTCCCAGTATCTATTTCGCGCATGAACGCGAAGTGATCCAGCGCGCCGGGGGCATCATGCCGGTGTCGCATCTGGTGCAGCCGCAACCCGGCGAAAAAGTGATCAGGAAGACCGTGCGTTTCCGTACTGTCGGCGACATCACCTGTACCTGCCCGGTGGAATCAGATGCAATAAATGCTGTTGAAATCATTGCAGAGACCGCCACCACGCGCATCACCGAACGCGGCGCGACGCGTATGGACGATCAGACATCTGACGCATCGATGGAGTTGCGCAAGAAAGAAGGATATTTTTAATCATGAGCAACACTACACAATTACTTCGTTTCATCACCGCAGGCAGCGTGGACGACGGCAAGAGCACGCTGATAGGGCGCTTGCTGCATGACTCGAAATCCATCTTCGAGGACCAGTTCTCCGCTATTTCCAAAACCAGCGAGAAGCGCGGCATGGCGGCAGTCGATTTTTCCCTGCTGACCGACGGCTTGCAGGCCGAGCGCGAGCAGGGTATCACCATCGACGTGGCATACCGTTACTTTGCCACGCCCAAGCGCAAATTCATCATTGCCGACACCCCCGGCCATGAGCAATACACACGCAATATGGTGACTGCCGCCAGTACCGCCAATCTGGCGGTGATACTGGTGGATGCTCGCAAAGGCGTGCTGACGCAGACCCGCCGCCATACTTATCTGGCCAGTCTGGTCGGCATTCCGCACATCGTGCTGGCGGTAAACAAGATGGATATGGTGGATTTTTCCGAAACCCGATACAACGAGATATGCGAGGAGTATCTGGAGTTTGCCGCTCAGCTTGGCCTGTACAACATCAACTGCATCCCGCTCTCGGCGTTGCAGGGCGACATGCTGGTGGATCGCGGCGATAATCTGGGCTGGTATCAGGGCACGACACTGATGGATCTGCTGGAGAACATCACCATCGATTACGATGTGAACACCACGGATTTCCGCTATCCGGTGCAATGGGTATGCCGGGTTCATGGCAGCGATTTTGGTTCCGACATAACCCGTCGTAGCGGGTTAGTCTCCGCCGAAACCGTTGATGAAGCCAACGGTTTTCGGGGTTACATGGGGCGTATCGAGGCCGGTGAGGTCGCGGTGGGAGATCAGATCACCGTGTTGCCCAGCGGCCGCACCAGTCGAGTCAAGGAGATCGTCACTTACGACGGCAACTTGCAAACCGCCTATGCGCCGCAATCGATCACCATCACGCTGGATGATGAGATCGATATCTCGCGGGGCGACATGTTCGTCAAGGAGGAAGCGATGCCTAACGTCGCCAAAGAATTCGAAGCGATGCTTTGCTGGTTGTCCGAGTCGCCGCTCGGCATGAATCGCAAATACATCGTCAAGCACACCACACGCACAGTCAAATGCGTGTTCGCCCGCCTCGATTATCGCGTGGATGTGAACACGCTGGCACAGCACGAAACGACATCGCTCAACATGAACGACATCGCGCGGGTGGCGATGAAAGTGCAGGCCCCGCTGGCGTTCGACCCATACCAGCGCAGTCGCGCCAGTGGCAGCTTTATCGTGATCGATGAAGCGACCAACAATACCGTCGCCGCCGGAATGATTATATGAGGTGAACTGATACCGGCTTCATAAGTTATAGAGTGGCGCTGGGTTGTGTGCTATGTTTCGCGTCACACGACTGTTGATGTTTTTCTGATTACATGAGCCTGTTCGCCCTGATCACCGCCCTGCTGCTGGAACAAGTCCATCCGCTATCCTCGCGCAAATATCTGTTTGGCTCTCTGTACCGTTACGTCCAATTCTTTCAGCATCATTTCAATGGCGGTCAATTGCGGCACGGCAGGCTTGCCTGGTTGTTGGCCGTGTTGCCGTTATTGGCAGGTGCGATCGTGCTGTATCTGCTGCTTTGTCAGGTACATCCGATTCTTGCCTGGGCTTTCAACGTGCTGGTGCTGTATCTCACGATGGGCTTTCGCCAGTTCAGTCACTATTTCACCGATATTCATCATGCGCTGCGCGATGGCCGGCTGGATGAGGCGCGCAGGCTGTTGTCCGTTTGGCGCGGCATTTACGCTCACGAATTGAATGCGGAAGAGGTGGCTCGCCTCACGATAGAGCAGGCACTGATCGCTTCGCATCGCAATGTGTTTGGCGTGATCGCTTGGTTCGTGCTGTTCAGTGCAGCCGGTCTGGGCGGAGCGGCGGGAGCGTTGTTATATCGTCTCGGGCAGTTTTTGCGCAGGCATTTGCGGGACGAGGATGAAGGTCACTTGTCTGGGCAGCCGGATGAAGCCGGACCGGAGGGTTGGGTGGATGGGAAATGGCGCAGCGGTGAATTCAGCGGATTCGCGCGCCGGGCTTTTTACTTGCTGGATTGGTTGCCAGTCCGTCTGACCGCGATGACATTCGCGATCGTCGGCAACTTTGAAGATACGGTCTATTGCTGGCGCACCCAGGCGGAAAGCTGGCCGGAGGAAGATGCGGGGATACTGCTGGCCAGTGGTGCGGGTGCGTTAGGCGTGCGACTCGGCATGCCGATACCGCAGGGCGGCTTGCCGCTGGATAGGCCGGAGCTGGGTATCGGCGATGACGCCGATGCCGACTTCATGCAAAGCACCATCGGGCTGGTGTGGCGCTCGGTGGTGTTCTGGCTGATCCTGTTGTTGCTGCTGACGTTGGCGAGCTTGCCGGTCTAGTGTGTGCCGGCATTCCCGATCATCTGGTGCTGCCAGCGTCCGCCATCCCTATCGCGGCTAGTAAAGAGGCGCTATAATTTTGTCCAGACACGATTAATGTTGTTTATGGTGGCGTTGTATTAAGCCGTCATCCCCGCGAATACGAGCAAAGCGAGTTTCAAGGTACGGCCAAGCGGGGATCCAGCTTTTTGACTCGACTGGGTTCCCGCTTTCGCTGGAACGACGTATGAGGCTTAATTAACGTCTCTCTGGATTTGATTCCACTACTTGATCGTTTTGCCATAGATAAACCATCCATAAAATTAACCATCCCTATGTTTCGTACCTTACATTTGATTTTGCTGATCTTCGTTGCAATGCTGGCGGCTTGTAGTACTCAAGAAAGAAAGCCCTACGACGGGCCTTTGAGCTGGCCGCAGCCGCCCGATCAACCGCGCTTCGCCTACGAAACCATGCTTCGTTCTCCTGCGGATATCGCTCTCGTGTCTGAGGAAGCCAGCATGCGCGAGACGCTGACCGGCGTGCCGGCAGTGTCCAGTAAGCCGCTATTCGACAAGCCGGCCGCTATCGTTGCCAGGAAGGGGAAAATATACGTTGCCGACACCGGTACGCATACCATCGTGGTGTTCGATGTGCCGCGCCGCAAGGTCTTTCGCTTCGGCATACGACAGCCCGGAGACCTGCTCAAGCCGGCGGGACTCGCATTGGACGGGGAAATGAACGTTTATGTCGCCGATGCCAAGTGGCGCAAGGTATTTGTGTACGATAGTCTCGGGCTTTACCAGCGCACGGTGGGGGATCCGGAAGATCTGGAGCGGCCGACCGGTGTGGCGGTGAGCCGCGATGGCGAGCGTATCTATGTCGTCGATCGTGCCACCAACGAAAGCGATCAGCACCGCGTGGTCGTCTACGACAAGGCGGGCAAGAAGCTGCAGGTGATCGGCAGTCGCGGCGACGCCGAGGGCCAGTTTAATGTACCGCTACAGGCTACGGTCGGCGCGGACGGCAAGCTTTATGTACTGGATTCAGGCAACTTCCGGGTCCAGATATTCGATCCTGACGGTAAATTCCTGCGCAGCTTCGGCAAACCCGGCAAGGAGTTCGGCAATTTTGCGCGGCCGCGCGGCATCGCCGTTGACGACGAGGGGAACATCTACGTCAGCGATGCCAGTTTCAATAATTTCCAGATATTCAATCCGGATGGCCAGTTGTTGATGGCTATTGGCCAAGGAAGCACCGAAAGCAATCCGGGACAATATGGCATGTTGAACGGCATCGCCGTTGATGAGACCGGGCGAGTCTACGTGGGGGATCAGATGTTCGACAAGGTGGAGGTCATGCGGCGATTGACTGATAGCGAGGGACAGCAGATGCTGAAAGAGGGTAAGAAATGAACTCGGGATGGACACTGTTCCGGCTTTATGTGAACTTTTGCGCAATGCCTTCCGGCATAAGAAAATCCCGTACTTGAGAAACTTTGACGCAGCTATTCCCCATTATTGGGAAGATTGGCAATTGCCGCGTATGGAAATACTCAAATAAATTAATAACTTGGATATTGGCACATTATGTGCTTAATTAATGGCAGAGAATCGGGCGGAGGATTGGTTTCCGGTGCAAAGGTTGTTCGCTTTTAAGCTTGACCTTAATTAAAGCCACTGCTAATTTAATTGCAATTTATTCATATTTTTTAATATCTATTAATGTTTTTAATCTAAAAGGGCATACTAAATGAAAGTATCCAGTGCTAGCTTAATTGGCTTTGTAATCGTTGTCATCGGCGTGCTGATGTCATCTGCACATGCGGGTGATCCGTCTACCCCGTTTGACAGATTCACCAACATCGGCAGTATCGTCAACACCCGCCACAACATGACTCAGAGTTCCGCGCCATTGATAGTGTCGGTCATGAATGGTGCACGTAATAATTATGGCGAGGTTTGCGTTTACTGCCATACCCCGCACGGAGCCAACAATACAATTGCGGCGCCGCTGTGGAACCGTACCATCAAGGTCACCAACTACCAGACCTACGACGAACTCGGGACGACCTCGCTGACGCAGGCGGTGACCAGCACACCGGGTTCGGCTTCGCTGACCTGCCTGTCCTGTCATGATGGTCAGACGGCGATCGATTCGATCATCAACATGCCGGGTTCAGGTATGGGTCTGCTCAGCCAGCAAACCACCCAAAACACCGCTTTTCTTAATTCTTGGCCGCCAGGTGGCGGTGGTCCGACTCAACACATGGGGCTGAACAGCACCAACAATGTGCTGGGTGATGGCACTGGTAATAGAGGTTGCCTGGTTTGCCACTCAACGACTGGTATTCTTGCCGATTTTGGCCCGGATTTCGCTATATTCAATCTGGGCACGGATCTGAGGAACGACCACCCGATCGGGATCACCTTCCCGGCGCCACCCGGCTCCCCGCTACCTGACTGGAAAACCCCTCTCGGTGTGAAAGGCGGATCGAATTATTTCGATGACAATAATAACGGCAGAATGGAAAAGGCCGAGATTCGCACCTACGACGGCAAGGTTGAGTGCGCTTCCTGCCATGACCCGCATGGCGTACCTTCTGCGGGCACTGGCACAGTGTTCAACAAGACATTCCTGCGCAAGCAGAACACTAACGGTAGCGCTGTCTGCCTGTCCTGCCACACCAAGTAAACATATTGTAAGCACACAAAAAGGCCGCCCACTGGGTGGCCTTTTTGCATTAGCGGAATTAATGTCAGGATCTAACTGTCAATGTTGTGCAGCGGTGATGTGTTGAAACAAGGATAGCCTGCGCGCATCGATCTTTCCCGCCTCGACCGCATTGCGTAGTGCGCAGCCTGGCTCTTGCAGGTGATGGCAGTCATTAAAACGGCACTGGCCGAGATATTGCGCGAACTCCACGAATCCTTGTTCTATCCTGCCGAAACTCAAGTGGTGAAGTCCGAATGCCTGCACACCCGGGCAGTCGATCAGGTTACTGTTAGCATCAAGGCGATAAAGCCGTGCGTGGGTGGTGGTGTGTTTGCCGGAGTCCAGCGCACTGGAGATTTCCCGGGTGGCGGCTTGGGCATTCGGCAGCAGTGCGTTGATCAGGGTGGATTTGCCCATGCCGGATTGTCCGACCAGCACACTGCTGTGGCCTGCCAGGAACGGGCGCAATCGTGAAACATCCTGCTTTGCGCTGAGTTCCAGAACGCGGTAGCCAATCGCGGAATAGGGCGCGAGGCGGTTGCGTGCGGACGCTGCGGCATCGAGCAGATCGCATTTGTTCAACACGATCAGCACCTCGAGTTTCTGGTCGTATGCCGCGACCAGACAACGCGCCAGCAACTCGTCGCTGAACGAAGGCTCGGCGGCGACCACCACGATGATCTGTGTGACATTCGCGGCGATGATTTTTTCACGGTAGGCGTCGGAGCGATGCAATAGCGAGTGGCGCGGCGCGATATTTTCGATTACGCCTTGAGCGCCAGGCAAAAGTTCAGTTGAGGCAGATGTCACTGGCCGGTTCGAAGGATGGTCGGTGCGCCTTACTTCCACGTTATCTCCGCACGCTGCTTCGCTCTTTTTGCCGCGCGTCAGACAGGCCATTTCACTTCCATCGGCCAGACGAACCAGATATTGGCGTCCGAAAGCCGCAATGACTTGCGCGGTGAGAAACTTGTCCTTAGCCGGGTCTAAGGAATCGTTCAAGCAGAGGTACCCAATAGCACGTCCACTTTGGCTGCGCAGATAAAGTCGTTTTCCGAAAGTCCGTGGATGGAGTGGGTGGTGTATTCGACCTGGCAACTGTTATAGGAGACGGTCAGCTCGGGATGATGATCTTCGCGGTGAGCCATCCAGGCGATTGCGTTCACGAACGCAATGGTCTGGTAATAGTTCTTGAAGTGGAAAGTTTTGTTGATCAGGTGATCGTAGCGCTGCCAGCCGTCGAGATACCGCATCAAACCATCAGCTTCAGAATTCGAGAGCGGCGGGGTACCGCCATCGCAGGGCTTGCATTGCTTGGCGGTTAGATCATGAGCTTTGTTCATGGCCTGACTCACTTGAATTTGTAAAAGATGTTGAGATACGCGGCGAGGTCCTGCGTTTCCTGTTTGCTGAAATGTGCGTTCACATTGCCGCTGCACATGCCGATTTGCTCGATCAACCCTTCCGGGCTGATTCTCTTGCGATCGAAACGGGTGAAAATCTTATTGCCATCGCCGCCCATCATCGAGTCATGGCAGCTGTTGCATTTGTGCTGCTCGAACAATTTTTGTCCGGTCTGTGCATTGCCCTGCGGGAAGGGATTGGCCGATGCGGCAGTTGCAGCGCCCAGCAGAATAATTGCGGGAAAAATAAAAGACGCGATCAGTTTCATGGTGTTCTCCTTATCGAGTTTGTAAATGAGCGATTCGCACCACGGCCGGTGGATGCGAATCGTAAAACTTGGAATAAAGCGGGTCGGGAGTGAGCGTGGCGGCGTTATCCTGATACATTTTTACCAGCGCGCTGACCAGATCGCCAGATGCAGTTTGCCTTGCGGCGTAGCTATCCGCCTCGAACTCATGCTTGCGCGAATAGGCCGACAGCAGCGGATGCAACAAAAAACTGAAGATCGGCAGAATCATGAAGAACAGTAACAGCGCGAGTGCCGTGGAGGGCGTACTGACCCCGAGTCCATGATAGAACCAGTCGGTCTGCATCAGCAGGCCGAGCAGCCACAAAAATCCCAGGCTCATCGCAAAGGTCGCCACGATACGCTTCATCACGTGATGACGTTTGAAATGTCCCAGTTCATGGGCCAGCACGGCCTCGACCTCATTGCCGCTCAAGCGCTCCAGCAGCGTGTCGAAAAACACGATGCGCTTGGTTTTACCGAAACCGGTGAAATAGGCGTTGCCGTGGGCGCTGCGCTTCGAGCCGTCCATCACGAACAAACCCTGAGCAGTAAACCCGCAACGGGAGAGCAAGGCTTCGATGCGCGCTTTCATCGCTTCATCCTGCAACGGTGAGAATTTGTTGAACAGCGG
>JBDTPM010000299.1:0-1568 GCA_039932695.1 Gallionella sp.
CAGGAAGATAATGTTGTTCAGTGTATTCGCGCACCGCACGATTGGCGGAGTAGTGTGGTGTCAATTGCGCCATGCTTTCCCGCATGCGTTGGACCCAGGCGACGGGGATGCCCTGTTCATCACGCGTATAGAATTCCGGAATCACTTCGCGCTCGAGCAGGTCGTAGAGCGCCCCGGCTTCCGCTGCGTCCCAGGCCGGATCGTCGCCATGCTCCTGTCCATCCCCCAGCGCCCAGCCCACTTCCGGTGTGTAGGCTTCCGCCCACCAGCCATCCAGTTCGGACAGATTGATGCCGCCATTGACCAGCACCTTCATACCGCTGGTTCCGCATGCTTCCCAGGGCCGGCGCGGGGTGTTGATCCAGACATCGACGCCCTGCACCAGGTTCTCGCTCAACAGCATGTTGTAGTCACTGAGGAAGATCACGTGGGGGCGCACTTTGCTGCGCCGGATGAAATTCGACCACTCCTGTATCAGTGCCTGACCGGCCTTGTCTGCCGGATGGGCCTTACCGGCCATGATGAGCTGAACCGGACGTTGCGGATTGGTCAACAATCGCAGTAGTCGTTCCGGATCGTGCAACAACATGTTGGGCCTTTTGTAGCTGGCGAAACGACGTGCGAATCCCAGTGTCA
The DNA here is from genome assembly GCA_039932695.1 of Gallionella sp. Lineage (GTDB taxonomy): Bacteria > Pseudomonadota > Gammaproteobacteria > Burkholderiales > Gallionellaceae > Gallionella. The sequence continues at coordinate 637 of JBDTPM010000299.1, forward strand.
ATGTATTGGGGTCGAACACATGCTGCGCGGCTTCGAGCGCTTCAGTCGGCAAGCCTGACGCAGCAAGTTGTCTCGACAATCGTTCGCGGGCGTATGCAACCAGCGCCTTGCTGGCAGCACTGCGGAATTCCCATAGCTTTGCGTCGGTGACCAGGCGTATGTTTTGCTCCAGGTCTTCTGTCGTACCCAGCCAGCGATCCTTGCCACAGGCCTCTGTCCAGAGTTCATCCGCTGCCGCAGAATCCCAGGTCGGCATATGAACGCCGTTGGTGACGTGTCCGATGGGTACTTCTTCAGTTGGCCAGTGTGGGACAAGCGGCTCAAACAGGTGACGGCTCACCCGCCCGTGCAAACTGCTTACGCCATTGACTGCCCCGCTGCCGCGTATCGCCAGATAGGCCATATTGAAAGGCTCCGACGGATCATCCGGATTCTGGCGGCCGAGGGCCAGCAGGTCGTGCAGCGATATACCAAGCTGATGTTGTGCATATCCGCCAAGGTATTGCTCGATGAGTGCCGGAGAAAATCGATCGAAGCCGGCGGACACTGCGGTGTGTGTGGTGAACAGATTGCCCGCTCGCGTAACAGTCAGGGCTACTTCAAAAGGCTGGCCGGTTTCTTTCATGAATTCCCGGGCGCGTTCCAGCACTGCGAAAGCCGCATGCCCTTCGTTGAGGTGACAGACTTCCGGATCGAGACCAATCTCGCGTAGCAATCTCCAGCCGCCCAGGCCCAACACCATTTCCTGTTTCAGCCGCAACTCCGGCCCGCCCCCGTACAACTCGCTGGTGATGCCGCGATGCGCCGGGTAATTCGCCACGTCATTGCTGTCCAGAAGGTACAACTTCACACGGCCCACATGGACCTGCCAGGCGCGCAGCCAGACCGAGTAACCCGGCAGCTTGACCTCCAGTCGCAACCATTCCCCGTTC
>JBDTPM010000300.1:0-21286 GCA_039932695.1 Gallionella sp.
AACTGATTGGGTATCAACAAGCGTCTTTGTTCCTGTAACAGTATCAATTGAATAGATCTTAGTTGTGCACGGCGCAGATAACCTTACTGAACCTATCGAATCCTTAATGTTTAATGTTGCACCCGGATTGGTGCAGGAAACTGTTTTGGTATCGGTAATCTCAGATGGGTTGCTGAGGGCAGGGTAATTCGCCACCCAAGTTCCATCGTACGCGTTGGTGTTGTCACCGCCACAACCTGCAAGAAATAACGTGGATATGAATACAACTAGCAATGATATTTCAAATCGCATTTTTCTTGCACTCCCCATTATGTTGGCAAACAACCATTACAAAAATATGCTCAACTCAAGCACTTAATCCTGTTGCGTGACGGGAGTATATTGGAAATTCACCTTCCTGCAAACATGTCGTTTTCCGCAAATATTCTTTGCCAGTAGCATTGATGTTTTAAGTGCTGATTAAAGCTTTTTGGACGGCCGGCGAAGGCGAAAGCTTCTATTATTATGGCGCCGGATTAGTATAGATCTTATGCACCGCTTCGATCTTCTCCAGCACCTCAGTCGGCAAAATCATATCGGCACTATCCAGATTTTCCTTCAACTGTTGCAAGCTCGTTGCGCCGAGTATCACGCTGCTGGTGAACCAGCGGGTGCGCGAGTAAGCCAGAGCCATCTGTGCCGGACTCAAACTCGCTTCGCGCGCGATACGTACATACTCTTTGCTTGCCGAGGGGATGTTGGGTTTCGCGTAGCGTTGCCCGAAGCCTGGGAAGAGGGTGATGCGCCCATGCGCTTGCGGGTCTGCGACGTATTTTCCGGACAGATGGCCGAACGCCAGCGGGCTATATGCCAGCAAGCCGACCCTGGCGTGACGACAGACTTCCGCCAGCCCCGATTCGAAACTGCGGTTCATCAGGTGATAGGCGTTTTGCACCGACACGATCTTTGGCAAGCCGAATTTCTCCGCACATCTTGCAAACTCGCATACGCCCCAAGGGGTCTCATTGCTCAGCCCGATGTGGCGCACCTTGCCGGTTTTGATCAACTCCGCGAGCGCTTGCAGTTGTTCGATGATCGGCACGGTGTCATGTTCTTGTGCAATGTCATAACTGGTCGAGCCGAACATCGGCACATAACGATCCGGCCAATGGATCTGGTAGAGGTCGACATAGTCGGTCTGTAACCGCTTCAGGCTGCCGTCTATTGCCGCTTCGAGGTGCTGGCGATCGATGCGCGGACTGTTGCGTATCCACGAGAAACCCCGCGACGGTCCGGTGATCTTGGTGGCGACGATCAATTTGTCGCGCGGCTGATGCTTGAGCCATGTGCCGATATAACTTTCGGTGCGCCCCTGTGTCTCGGCGCGCGGCGGGACCGGATACATCTCGGCGCTATCGATGAAGTTCACCCCGCGCGACACCGCCAGATCGAGTTGCGCGTGTGCATCCGCCTCGCTGTTCTGCTCGCCGAAGGTCATCGTGCCCAGGCTTAACGCCGACACCTGTAAATCACTTTCGCCCAGTCTTCTGAATTCCATATTCACTCCCGGCTGGATTATCGCCGCTATTTTAGTCCAGATGGACCATGTGGTTCATTGTGCATCATCGTGCTAGCATCCGTATGATGAAAATGCCCGTCCTGTTTGTTTCACATGGCGCACCCACTTTGCCTCTGGAGCCCGGCGATACCGGTGCGGCTTGGCGGAAACTTGGCGAGCAGCTGCCCAGGCCATCCGCGATCCTGATGATCTCGGCGCATTGGGAATCGCGTATTCCGACCATCAGCCGTGCCGTCCAGCCGGAAACCATCCACGACTTCAGTGGCTTTCCTGCTGAGCTATACAAGTTGCAATATCCCGCACCCGGTGCACCGGAGATGGCGCAATCTGCTGCGCTCGCACTGCAACAGGCGGGCATTCCGGTGCAACTGGACGACACGCATGGTCTCGATCATGGCGCATGGGTGCCGCTGAGTCTGATGTATCCGGCAGCGGATATTCCGGTCGCGCAACTTTCGCTGCAGCCGGACAAGGACCCGGCTTGGCATATCGCGCTGGGCCGCGCACTGGGGCCATTGCGCGAACAGGGCGTGCTGATCATCGGCAGCGGATCGATCACGCACAATCTGCGTGCGGTGTTCAAGCATCCACCCGGCGCTCCCGCGCCGGACTGGGTGACGGAGTTCTGCGACTGGATGGCGGAGCGGATCAAGGCGGGCGATCTGGCATCACTCAGCGATTACCGCACTCTCGCGCCACACGCCATGCAGAATCACCCTACCGACGAGCACCTGCTGCCGTTGTTCGTGGCTCTCGGTGCAGCAGACAAGATAGCCAGTGCACAGCATCTGAATCACGTGATGACCTACGGCCTGTTGGCGATGGATATGTGGTTGTTTGATGCGTAATGTGTTTAAAACCCCCTCTGGTGAAACTACTAGCCATTCAACTAGGCTGTCACAATACGACATCCAAGTCGCTGGTTATAGCTCCCCCTTGCACCTGCAAGGGGTATGCCGGTGGGTTCCCCGCTGCTGCGCAGCGACCCTTCCGCAGTCAGGGGGAGAACTGTATCCGCTCCTCCCCTGACAAGGGGAGAGCGTAGCGAGGGGTCAACTGGGAGGGGTTTGTGGTTGTCTGTAATTAACAGATACCCTTGGCAATTTCTCGTAGCGCATCTTCCGACAAATCATCCAGCAGCACGCGCTGTGCCTTGTCGAGATTCGGGTAATTTTTCGATGTCGCGCGGAAGTAGCTCGGGTCGTAGTGCAAGGTGAGCAGCTCCGCAACCATGGTGGCAAAATCCCTGGCACGTATCAGGTAATTCCAGTGCTCCAGTTGCCTGGCTCCGTGAAAACGGTGCAGTGATTGGAGATGGGCGATCAGCGATTCCGGGTCATCGAGATAATGGCGATAATCTTCCAGTAGTCCGGCAACGCGTGTCTCTAGTGGCGTCTCTACCATCAGGCATGCGCTGGCATGCATCGCGGTGATCAGGGCCGGGGGGAGGGTGATGAGCCCGATCTTGCTGCTTTCTGCCTCGACAAACACCGGGAGTGCAGAGTCGAGCTTTTGCAAAGCCAGCAGCAGCGCACTATCGAACCATTTCTGCGAGGGTTGGGCTTGTTCGGGGAGTCTGCCCAACACCGAGCCGCGATGACTGGCCAGCATTTCCAGATCCAGCACTTGATGCCCGGTGTCTATCAGCGCGGAGAGGAATCGGCTTTTGCCCGAGCCGGTGGGGCCGCAGATCACTTTAAACGTCAAGCTTTGCGGAAATGCCTCAAGTTTATCCAGCACATCGCGCCGATAGGTCTTGTAACCCCCTTCGAGTTTGTGTGCCGCCCAGCCCACCTGCGCGAGGACGATGCTCATCGCGCCGCTACGCTGTCCGCCTCGCCAGCAATAGATGAGCGGGCGCCAGGATTTCGGCTGGTCGCGGAAGCGCGTCTCCAGATGCTTCGCGATGTTGCGTGCGATCATTGCCGCCCCGACCTTGCGTGCCTCGAATGGCGAGACTTGCTTGTACAATGTGCCGACCGTGATGCGTTCGTCGTCGGACAGCACCGGGCAATTGATCGCGCCGGGAATGTGATCCTCGGCGAATTCCGCCGGGGTGCGAACGTCGATGATTTCGTCAAAGTCGCCCAGCTGTGATAGGTTCGCGGTTCTGAACAACATTATTGAAAGAGGTAGTCGTGTCCGAAGTGAAGTTGACCCAATTGTCGCACGGTGGCGGTTGCGGCTGCAAAATCGCGCCTGCCATGCTGCAATCCATATTGGGTGCAGCAAAGGAAAAACTGCCCTATGCCAATCTGCTGGTCGGCACCGAGACCAGCGATGACGCGGCGGTATATCGCCTGAACGATCAGCAGGCCATCATCGCCACCACCGATTTTTTCATGCCCATCGTCGACGATCCGTTCGACTTCGGGCGCATCGCCGCGACCAACGCGCTGTCCGACGTGTACGCGATGGGCGGCACGCCGATAATGGCGCTGGCGATCGTAGGCATGCCGATCAACAAACTGCCTGTCGAGACCATCCGTTCTATCCTGCAAGGTGGCGAGTCGGTGTGCGAAGCTGCAGGCATCCCGCTGGCGGGTGGCCATTCGATCGATTCCGTCGAGCCTATCTACGGACTGGTAGCGATTGGCATCGTGCATCCCGATCGGTTGAAAAAGAACAGCAGCGCGCAGGCGGGCGATGTGCTGATACTAGGCAAGGGTCTGGGTGTCGGCGTGCTGGCTGCAGCGCTGAAGAAAGACGTGCTGTCTGCTGCGGGGTACGCGCAGATGATCGCTACTGCCACCAAGCTCAACACGGTGGGCAGCGAATTGTCCGGCCTGAAAGCCGTGCATGCATTGACCGACGTGACCGGCTTCGGCCTGCTCGGACATCTGCTGGAAATGTGTCGCGGCTCGAGTCTGGGTGCCCAGTTAAGGTTCGATCAGATACCGATCTTGTCCGAGGCGTTACCTCTGGTGCAGCAAGGCTACGGCCCCGGCGCGATCGATCGCAATCTGGCGAGCTATGGTCATGAAGTGGATTTCGCGGCGCCTCTGGAAAATTGGCAGCGCCGTGTGCTGGCCGATGCGCAAACCAGCGGCGGGCTATTGGCAGCCGTTGTGCCGGATGCCGTGGACGAAGTGTTGTCCTGTTTTCATCGCGCCGGCTTCGCACAGGCTGCGGTGATCGGCACGATGAAACAAGGTGCGCCGCGTGTAGCAGTGGGCTGAATGCAGAGTATCCGGAATCTACAGTCAAGAATCATTTTGAAGTGTTTCCGGCAGCAAGCCAATGTAAAGATTTTCGGTATGTCCTTAAGGCTTCTTTAAGATTTGAATGGTTGAATGGCAATCATGAGCAGATTGACCGGTTTGACTGATACAACGTGTTTCCGGGAAATTATGGTTACTGCTCTTGTTAATTGCACAGGTGATGAATCCCGTATCACCCTCAATCACTAAAAGGAGTATTGACATGAAACCACGTTACCTTGCTTTAGCTTTGACCGCAGCAGTTTTGCTGCCAACCTTCGCTTATGCCGACGACGACACGGATGCGATCAGCGCCAGCTTTGACCGGGATCTGACCCGTGAAATTGAGGTCAGGTACTTGCCGGCCACCGCGACGGATGCCGATCCACTGGATGTAATAAATGTCGCTTTGCGCGCATCGCCCGATCCGGTACTTGCCAGTTTTGAGCGTGACCTTGATCGTGAGCCTGTTGCATTCAAAGCCTTGCCGGCCAGAGATGATTCCGATCCGCTGGATGTGATCAATGCCGCTTTGCGTTGCAACAATACCGGCACTATCAGCGCCAGCATCCAGCACGAACTTAATCGATGCTGATCTGATCAACCCACAACACTCCTGATTCGTCCCAAGCTGTCAAGCGTTTGCCCCTGACCCTGTCCTGGTTCAGGGGCATTTTCTTGATTCAAATTTGATGGTTTATGGAGGGTATTCCTGATATCGGGGAAAATCCTTTTGATTGTTCCTTTAATTTCCTTTAACTGGGAAACTCCCACGATGAGTCTATAAGTATGTGAATGGTTATAGGCATAAAAAACAACAACATAAATAAACCATGCCCCCATGGCGCAATAATTGCGAGTCGTTGATTACGAATGTGGTTGTTAATGCAACGGTGGAAAAATGAAATACTTTTTTGCTGCTCTGATCATTCCAATCGTACCAATCCTGCTCTTTGCGGTTTTTGGAATTGGTGCGCTGTATTTTGGTGTGGCTAACAAGCTGGAACAGAGGGTGCAGTAAGGAAATTCCTCAGAATGCAGTTGTTCACTGTACGTGAGGTTGAATGAATAACAGGAATGCAATGATATGAATCGTTCGGATCTTATTGCCCGCCTTGCCGAGTTACAGCCGAAACTGCAAATCAAAGATGCAGAGCTTGGGGCAAAAGTCATCATTGATGCTCTGTCCCATGCACTGTCGAATGGCGGGCGTGTCGAGGTGCGTGGATTCGGCAGCTTCTCTCTGAATTACAGGTCACCGCGCACTGGACGCAATCCAAAGACTGGCAATAAAGTGAAAGTGCCAGCGAAATTCGTGCCCCACTTCAAGGCTGGAAAGGAGCTCAGGGCGCGAGTAAGCAAAAGCAAGTAACAATGCTACATCATCCTTTGTACACCATGAGTTTGTAGGCTACCAAGTGCCACGAAGAGCCGCTGGCGCAACAAGGCTACGGCACTGGCGCGATAGACCATAATCTGGCGAGTTATGGGCATGAAGTGGATTTCACAGCGCATCTTGAAAATTGGCAGCGACGTGTATTGGCAGATGCGCAAACCAGCGGCGGACTATTGGCAGCCGTTGCGCCGGTTGCCGTGGACGAAGTGCTGACCTGTTTCCATCGCGCCGGTTTCGCGCAGGCTGCGGTGATTGGCACGATGAAAAGTGGTGTGCCGCGTGTGGCGGTTTTGTAGGGCGGAAGCCCCCGCAAGGGGGACGCCGTGATTGTAAGGGGCTAAAGCCCCAACAACCACGCAGCCCCAAAGGAGCGTTCCGCCAAGAGCGCGGTCAATATTGAAATTCAATGCGGCGGAACCGCGATGCGTTCCGCCCTACGCGGGCTACCGGCACGGGCCTTGACATATTACGCCATACGTAATACTTTGCGCGCATGATCAAGTCATTCAAATGCGCCGATACGGAGAAACTGTTCCACGACGTTTTGGTCACCAGGTTCCGTTCCATCGAGCGCCCTGCACGCCGCAAGTTGCTCTATCTGCATCGTGCACGAACACTTGATGATTTGAGACAGCCTCCCGGGAATCGTTTGGAGGCACTCAAGGGAATCCGCAAGGGGCAGTACAGCATCCGGGTTAATGACCAGTGGCGCATCTGTTTCAAGTGGTCGGACGGTGATGTTATTGACGTAGAGATCGTGGACTATCACTAAAGGAAATCAGCTATGACAAAAAAATTACTCGACCCCATTCCTCCCGGCGAAATTCTGCTGGAAGAATTCATGAAGCCGTTGGGCATCAGCATCAATGCCTTGTCGCGTGATGTAAATGTACCGCCTAACCGCATCAGCGAGATCGTCAACGGCAAGCGTTCGATCACGGCAGACACCGCATTGCGTCTCGGCAAGTATTTCAGCGTCTCGCCGGAAATCTGGCTCGACCTGCAAAGCGACTACGATATTCGCGTGGCACAACGCACCATCTGGCCGCAGATCGAACCGCAGGTTCGAGTGCTTGTCGCCTGAGGCGGACACGAAAATCGGATGTATGAAAAGAGTCCTCAGTTCCGGAGTCGAATTCTTTTCTTCTGTCTTCTTCATTTTGCGCCTGCCAAAAACAATTCAAGAATGCCGGATTCATTCATGCTGCGGTGATCGGCACGATGAAAAACGGTGCGCCGCGTGTGGTGGTTAGTTGATATTCGAACTTCTGCTTAGTGCCAATAGCAGAAGCTCAGTATCTAACTGAATTCGAGCTAACGATTTCTCCAATAGCAGAATATGGATTTAGCTGCCAAATTGCGAATGACGTATTTATAGTTGCCATCCTACTTATAAATTGGGTCTGCGATATATTTCCATAGGCTCTCAATCCGCACACGGGTCAGAGAATAGATTCCCCAAAATTTCTAGACTGAGCATTTTTAATTACTGTGGAGATTTGCCGTTGAATAATCATTTCTTCAATGCATATTTGGACGAAGTAAAATCATTTTTTGGAGCAGAATGGTTTCAATCGGAATGTGATAAGGCTGGTGACATCCCAGACCCGCGAAAAACGCATCCAATGATTTATTACTGGATTCAAACGGACAATTACATAAATAAGAAAAAACCACTTCCAGGCTTAGACCTTAAGCCTAAGTATGAAATGTTGTCAGTTTTTGAGTTGGCTCAATATATTCGTATGGTAGCGAAAGCCGAAGTATGTAACCTAACCGGCAATGTTTTGAAGGTAACCGTACAAGAGCATTTTCAACACAGGTTGAGAATTCCGTCTCAGGCTCATTACTATAGTGCTTTATATGAGATGCAGATTGCTAGTTTGTACATACGGAAAGGATATCTAGTCCGCTTCATAGACGATACACAAAAGCACCCTGAGTTCGTTATAAAAATCAATGGTGAGGAAATTTATGTTGAATGCAAAAGGATAGATAAAAGACAGCTTGATAGGGCTGATGAAAACACGTTGAGTCAACTTTACAATAAAATTGAAAGCTTGCTAATTAATGAAAATTTGGGCGTTCTGATCGTCTGTGATGGAGAGATATCTAACGAAGATGACTGGATGCTAAAGAAGATTAAAGAACTAATTAACGTTGGTGTTTCAGCCAAAGTTGAACACGTTGATGACTATTCATTTAAGCTCTTTCCTGCTTCATTAAGGGTGCATATATCAGCTGACCACAATGCAAATCAATTTGCTTATGACCAGAATATGATTTTTTTGGAGCAACAGGTTAAAGAATCCTTTTCTGATTCCATGCAAATATTTCCCCGGTTTACTGGTAAATTAGTTATTGAACCGTCAGGTGCGAGCTATTCTGAACTGCATGGCTGTTTCGCTGTTGCGTTACGATCCCCCCCAAACCTTATTTCAGGTATTAAGAAAATGATAAGTAAGGCATCAAGCCAACTTCCTAAAAAAGGAATTGGGATTGTCTATGTGGCATGTCCACCTTACGATGCATCTGAGGAAGAAACCAAGGAATTCTGGAGGCAAATTCATAAAGAATCAAATTCAGCCAATAGAATAAATGCTGTTGTTATTACAGGTGTTGTGGAAGAAGATAATAGCTTCTCCCATATTTCTGTAGTTAAGGTAAGTGAAATATTCAACAAACCTCTACCACATGATTTTCAGGTTTTGCCATTGTTGGATAGGTGTGCATTAAAATTTTGAGCTTCAATTAGAATGTCGTTGAATATGCGCATGGATGACACTAAGTAGAAAAACTGAACGTCCGCTTGTTCAAAAGCTGACAGTCTCATGGTCGTTAGCGGAAGTTCGCTCTAGGCGTGCCAACTTTTAAATTCAGGATTTCGGATTATCCAAATCAACTATCAGTGAACTGGATTTTTCATCGCACCACTGCCAGTTCATCCCACTCCGTGGTGTAACGTTGCGACATGTTCCCGCGCCGCATGGACCAGTTTTTTCTGACCCCTTCGCCGAGCAGTTGCATCGTTCCGCTGCCCATGCGGCGGTTGATCCGGTCGAGGGTGGCCATCAGTGATGTTGATCTTTGCTGTGCCGCGACATCTTCGAACAACGTGCGGGGCCTGGCTGTGGCGGCGATGATCTCGGTGAGCATCACGCCGGTTTTCTGATACGCGTAGCCGTTGCGGTAGATCTGCCGCAGTCCGCTCAGGGCGGCGCGGCACAACAGGCGCGTGTCATCGGTGGGTTCGAACAGGGGCAGCAGCATGGCTTGTTGATACAGCTGATCTTCTTTCTTGTGCGGGCTGGTGCGGATATAGACCTGGATGCCGCCTGTCAGGGAATGCTGGCTGCGCAGCTTTTCGGCGGCGCGGCTGGTGTAGGCGATGACCGCTTGTTCCAGGTCGGCCAGCAGCGTAACCGGCACGCCGAATGAACGCGAGCAGATGATCTGCTGGCGCGGCGGAGTGATCTCGTCCAATCCTATGCAGGCCTCGCCATTGAGCTCCGCGACGATGCGTTCCATGACCACGCCGAACTCGGCGCGGACGCGCTTGGCGGGGCTGCATTTCAATTCCAGCACCGAGTTGATGCCCATTTGCTGCAAGCGGACGGTGCTGCGCCTGCCCACGCCCCACACTTCGCCGACTTCGATTTTGGCGAGCAGATTGTCCAGCACGCGCGCCGTCAGCGCATTGAAATCGCACACGCTGTGATATTGCTTGTGCTTCTTGGCGACATGGTTGGCGAGTTTGGCCAAGGTCTTGCTCGGCGCGATGCCAATGCACACCGGGATGCCGATGCATCGCTTGATGGCGCCGCGCATCTCTTGCGCATAGCAGGCCAGGTCTGACAAGCCGGACATGCCGGTCAGATCGAGGAAGGACTCATCGATCGAATAGATCTCCTGGTCGGGACAGTATTGCGACAGCAGCCGCATCACCCGGTTGGAGATGTCGGCATACAGCGTGTAGTTGGAAGACAGGGCGATGATGCCGTGGCGTTTGGCAAGGTCTTTCATCTGGAACCATGGCGCCGCCATCTTGACGCCGAGGTCTTTGGCTTCCTGCGAGCGCGACACCACGCAGCCGTCGTTATTGGAGAGCACCACCACCGGTTTGCCTTCCAGTTTAGGCTGGAACAGCCGTTCACAGGAGACGAAGAAGTTGTTGCAGTCTATGAGTGCGATAGCGCGCATGAATCAATCCTGATAATTCATTAGGGCGAGATGCCTTCGTAGGAGCGGCTTTAGCCGCGATTGCCATGCCATCTGTACGGCCTGTCGCGGCTAAAGCCGCTCCCACAAAGACAATGCTGCAATTGGATGACAGGCGAATTTCTCTAATGAGCTATTTGGAATTAAACCTTGTGGATGTTCCAGCTTACGACCCCCCAGATCGAAAAATCCTGTTCCGGTTTGATGTGCAGGTCGGGATAGTCCGGGTGCGCTGCGCGCAATAGTTGTCCATCCGCCGTGTGCAGCAATTGCTTTACGGTGAACTCGCCATCCAGCACCGCGATCACCACGCAGCCATGCGCGGCAGGCAGCGCGCGATCCACCACCAGCAGATCGCCATCGAAGATGCCGAGTCCGCGCATCGAGTCGCCCGCCACGCGCATGAAGAAGGTGGATTCACGGTGCTGGACCAGATGTTCGTCCAGGCTGATGCGCTGCTCCACATAATCGTCGGCAGGCGAGGGGAAGCCGGCCGGTACGGCACTGCGCAGCAAGGCGCGCTGCCGGTGGAACAATTCCTTGTTGGGATGGGTCAGCGACAGCAGGCCGTGCGGGGTGCGTTGTGCTTGCCGGCCTGTGCAGCCGGGATGGATAGCGGGTTGCATGGCTTACTTCCGGTACTTGCGTATCAGGCCGACCAAGACACCGAAGATTTCCAGCGTGCCTTGCGGGCGGATGACCGGATAGGCCTGGTTGGCGGGGCGCAGGATGTATTTGCCGCGCTCCTTGTCCAGGGTCTTCAGCGTGAACTCGTTGTCCACGATGGCCACCACGATGTCGCCGACATTGGCGAGATTGCGCTTTTCCACCACGGCGACATCGCCGTCATGGATGCCTGCTTCGATCATCGAATCGCCCCTGACCGGGATCAGCGTGGTCTCGGATGGCGTGTCGATCAGCATCTCGTCGATGACGAAGTATTCGCCCTGGGTCTCGGTGACCGAAACCGGCATTCCCGCCTGTACAGAGGATTCGGCCAACGGACGCGCGAAGAACTGGCGGGTCGGTATCCAGGCTCCATCCGGGGTGCGCTCGATGAAACCGGCTGCACTCAGGCGGGTCAGCACGGCTTTGACCCAGGACTTGGAGGCGATGCCGAACACCTCGCACAGCTTGGCGTAGGAGGGGATGTTTTTCCAGTCGGCGTAGTAGTCCTGGAGCTTGGCGAGATATTCGCCGTCCTTGGGATTGAAGTCGGGAGTGCTGAAATCAGTCATGGCAAGATCGATACAGAACGAACGTGCTGCACTGTAAAGAACGAACGTTCTTTTGTCAAGCAGGTATCAACATCAGAAAACCAATTGCGGCTTGAAATTTGTAGGTTGCCCTTATTTCGCTAATCAATAGGTGGGTGACATTTATCACAGACAATCCGAATTCTTGGGCTTAGTATGCTCCTGTAAGAAAGTATTCGATTACTTACTAGTGCATTGCAGGGGCAGTTATGTCGAAACAAAAAATTGGATTAACCGTGCTGGGAATTTCAGTGCTTGCTTTGTTCGCCTGGGTTGTAATGACCCAGGGACCATTGGTTACGATCAGGGTTACAGTGGAAAAAGCTACGGTTGGAAAACTGAATAATGAAGTTTTTGGCGTTGGAGTAGTAGAGGCGAAACACAGTTACAGCCTTTCACCGATCATGACTGGTCGTGTCCGCAAAGTACTGGTCGAACAGGGCGATGTTGTAAATGCTGGCCAGCTATTGGTTGAAATGGATGCGGTCGATCTGGATGATCGGGTAATCAGCAGCCAGCAAGCGGCAAAGCGCACTGTTTATGGCGTGATCGTTGCCGAAGCGCAACTGTCTGAAACCAGGAGTCGCGCCAAAACATCCGTTACCACCTATGAGCGCTACTTCGAGCTGAGGTCACGCGGCTTTGTCAGCCAGGAAATGCTGGATGCCAAACTGAACGAAATGAATGCCGCCGTAGCCGCGCAGGATGCTGCAACCGCCTCCCTCGAATCAGCGCGTCTGGAACAGGTTAGGGCTCATGCCGAAGCAAGTGGCATCAACAAGCTCCGTGCGCAAATTCGCTTGCTTAGCCCGGTTGATGGAATCGTCACTGATAGATTAATCGAACCCGGCGCAACAGTAGTAGCAGGTCAAGCCGTTATTCAAGTTGTTGATCCGGACAGTCTCTGGATAAAAACCCGTATCGATCAAAAACAAGCTGGCCCGGTTCGGGTTGGACAAACCGCACAGATACTTCTGCGTTCACAACCCAATTCCCTGCTTTCCGGCATCGTCAGACGTGTCGATCTGATCGGCGATGCCATTACGGAAGAACGTATCGTGAATGTGGCATTTGCAACCCAGCAATCGGCTGCGGCAGTGGGTGATTTGGCCGAGGTGACGATCAAATTACCTGATATGGATAGGGTGTTGTCTGTTCCGACTGCCGCTGTGAAACATGTCGATCGTGACGATGGGGTGTGGATAACAAATTCCGGACATATCGAGTTCAAGCAGGTTGTGACAGGAATTGCCACGCTGGAGGGACGCACACAAATCGTGTCAGGCCTGGTGGAGGGTGACGAAGTCATTGTGTTCAGCCAGCAACAATTGCGAACCAACTCAAAGGTTAAAGTGGTTCCGGAAATCGTTAGAGGCAACCCGTGATCAATCTGGCCAGCCGCGACATATTGCATGGTTGGGGTAAATTCGTCTTTACCGGGATCGGGTTGGGTCTGCTGATCGGTGTGACACTGACCATGGCAGGCGTTTACCGCGGCATGGTAGACGATGCCAAGGTGATGATAGACAACGCGGGTGCTGATATTTGGGTGGTGCAGCAGGACACCCTCGGCCCCTATGCCGAGCCATCCAGTGTGCATGACGACGTAGCCAGAGATTTGCTAGGACAACGCGACATCATGGCTGCCGGTAACGTGACCTATCTGACCATGCAGGTACGGCAGGATGCCAAAGAAATGCGCGTCATGCTGGTGGGCTACGAACCCGGTAAACCGGGTAGTCCTGACTATTTGGTTGCAGGACGACCTGTTACCCGCGCGCACTATGAGGCGCTGGCCGACCTCAAGACAGGCTTCAGCGTGGGCGACCAGATTCAAATTCGCCGTCACACTTATACCGTGGTTGGACTGACGCGACGCATGGTTTCGTCGAGCGGAGACCCGATGATCTTCATTCCGCTCAAGGATGCGCAAGAAGTACAGTTTCTCAAGGACAACGATGCTTTGCTGAATGAACGCGCGCGCACTGCCAGTAATCCGGCGTTCAACCGTCCAAACGTGCCCGGGTTATTGGAAGCAATATTGGCCAGCCAGGCCAGCAGCCACACGGTAAATGCAGTGTTGGTGCGAATTTCGCCTGATGCCGATGCACAGAAGGTGGCCGGGGAGATTCGACGCTGGAAACATTTGCAGGCTTATACCAAAGCGCAGATGGAAGAGATTCTGGTTGCCAAGTTGATTGCGACTTCATCCAAGCAGATATTCATGTTTCTGGTTATTCTGGCCGTGGTAAGTGCCGCCATAGTGGCGTTCATCATCTTCACCATGACCATGAACAAGATCCGGGAGATCGCTGTACTCAAGTTGATCGGAGCTACCGACCGTACGATCAGCAGCATGATCTTGCAGCAGGCATTGGGTCTGGGATTGATTGGCTTTGTGGTGGGCAAGATGTCTGCCACCTTGTGGGCACCTTTGTTTCCCAAATATGTGTTGCTGATACCCGATGATGCCCTGCGTGGATTTGTTCTGGTCATGCTGATGTGCGTCATTGCCAGTACGTTTGCAATCCGCGCTGCATTGCGCATCGATCCTGCCACAGCAATCGGAGGTTAAGCAAATTGGCCGATCCCGCTATCCATATCGAAGGCCTGAAAAAACGTTACGGCGCAGGTCAAACGGCTGTCGATGCCCTCAAAGGTGTGGACATGACTATCTGGCCGGGCGAAGTTGTGGGGTTGGTCGGTCCGAGCGGTTCCGGTAAAACTACTCTGCTCAAGTGTCTCGGTGCGGTTATCGAACCCACTGCCGGGAAAATGACGCTGGGTAGCCAGATAATCTTTGAAGATGTTTGGAAGATCGCGGATTTGCGCACACTCAGGCGCGATCGTATCGGCTTCATATTTCAGGCCCCCTATTTGATACCGTTTCTGAATGTGACGGATAACGTTGCCTTGTTACCCATGTTGGCGGGAAATTCAAACATATATTCGCGCAACCGTGCACAAGAATTATTGGATGCGCTGGATGTGGGACATCGCGCCAAGGCACAAGTGTCGCAGCTCTCAGGGGGCGAGCAACAACGCGTATCCATTGCCCGTGCTTTGGCCAATCATCCTCCGGTGATCCTGGCCGACGAGCCGACCGCACCACTCGACAGTGAACGGGCGTTGAACGTGGTGCGCATATTGAACCGGATGGCTGAGCAATATCAGACGGCGATTATTGTGGTTACGCATGATGAAAAGATCATCCCGACCTTCAAACGCATCTATCACATCCGCGACGGGCGTACTTACGAAGAGGCGGGAGAGGGAAGAGCGGTATGACGACGATACGCAAGGAGCATTGCAATGAATAAAGAAGCCGTTCAGATAACAACGAAAAGCCGCTTGTCCAGCGAGGAAAGGCAAGGCGAAATTATTCGCGTGGCGGTTGAATTGGCTGCCGAGAAAGGGGTGGACAGCGTAACCACACAGGATATGGCAGCAGCCATGCACCTTACCCAGGGTGCCATCTTCCGGCATTTCGCAACCAAGGACGACATATGGGTGGCTGTAATAGAGTGGATACGGGAGCGGCTGATGAAGATTCTGGACAAGGCCGCTGCGAATGCCACAGACCCGTTGGACGCAATCGAACGGATGTTCCTTGCGCATATCGCTTTCATCAGCAAGCACCCGGCGATTCCCCGCTTGCTGTTTTCGGAGTTGCTGCACAAAAAGAACAGCAAGCTCCATCAACTAATCCAGGGAATAATTTCCGGATATGAAGCCAAGATCACCGGATTGCTCGAAGCCGGGAAGGCACAGTTCATGGTGCCGGCCGACCTCGATACTAAAAGTGCGGCCGTACTCTACATCGGCATGATTCAGGGGTTGGTCATGCAGTCGTCGATCTTTGGCGGGAAACGTTCGTTGCAGCAGCAAGCCGAGAAGACATTTCCAATCTACCTTTATGGCATCAAGGAAATTACTAGCGTTGTTTAACCACTATCACTCTCTCAGAAAGGAAACACCATGAATAAATATCTTGTATTGGCAGCAACCTGCGTCGGATTGATCTTTTCCGCAAGTACAGCTCAAGCCGCAGAACCACTGGCATTCCAACAGGTCATGAAAGACCTTGGAAAACACATGCAAACAATCACCGGAGCGATTTCACGCGAAGATTGGGAATTGGTTGAAAGGACTGCCCCATCCATTGCCGAACATCCGCAGCCACCGCCTGCCGAAAAGGCACGCATCATCAGCTTCATGGGCAGTAACATGGGCAAGTTCAAGGGATTCGACGGAGAGACTCACGAAGCGGCACACGAGATGTTGCTTGCGGCTCAGGCAAAAGATGGTCAGAAAGTCATCGATTCTTTCCAGAAAGTTCAATCTACATGTTTGGCTTGCCACCAAACATTTCGTGTCCCGTTTGTGGCGCACTTCTATGGCATGCAGGAAACTGAGAACACACGATCAAGATAACCGGAAGTAATAGCTGTCGGCTAGTGTAGATACGTTTTAATTGAATAAGGAGGCATCATGAAGAACTGCAAATTGAGTTGGGGATTGGTAGGCGTACTGTTGATAATCGTTGCCCTATTCGCCTATAAATTTACCGTAGGCGAAGTGCAGCCTTCCGAAGATGGGCGTATGGCTGTCATGCTCACCAAGGATGAGCGCAATGCCTTGTTGCTGGAAATGAGAATATGGTTGCAAAGTTCACAGGAAATCATGGCTGCTGCAGCCGCCAAAGATTTTGAGACGGTCATAAAGTCCGCCAAAGCATCTGGAATGGGCGCTGAGGCAGAAACGCCGGGTTCACTGTTTAGAAAACTGCCTGTCGAAATGAAGGCACTGGGTTTTGATACGCGCAAGAAATTTGATGGTATCGCTGCTGACGCTGAGAAACTCAAAGACAGCACGCACACAGTTGTTCAATTGAGTGAGGCAATGAACAATTGCGTGGCTTGTCACGCAACTTTTCGCTTTGCAGAAACAAATCAGTAGGTGTTTAGTGGTGGGATCAGGTATGACCTCGAGAAGCCAGAGCCGCGGTGCTCAATAAAGAGGGTTTCCCTGTCAGGACAAAGTAGCCGTTCCAGCTTATATTGAAGCTGCTTAACAAACGGCTGCTTTGCATGCAATATCAGTTGTTCTCAAACTAAAGAGAAGTGTTGAGCTAAGACAAACTTTGTTGCGAATGAACGTGCGCAAATACATCGGATCAGTAATCAGAATATTTTTTCGCACTCCCACGTACCTGCTCCGCCGGATATTTCGTCCCATTCTTCTCCAGCTTGTGCAGTGCGGCATCTTTCAGATCTACATCCAGCTTGTCGGAAAGACGCACCAGATACAGCAGGATATCGGCCAGTTCTTCGGCAACGACCGCTTTCTTTTCGGCGGCAAGATTGCCCGATTGCGCTTCGGTGAGCCACTGAAAGTGCTCCATCAACTCGGCGACTTCCACCATCAGCGCCATGCTCAGATTCTTCGGCGAATGGAACTGGTCCCAGTCGCGCGCTTCGGCAAACGCGCGCAGCTTGTCGCGTAACATCAGCAGATCGGATGGGTCGGGCATATTGAAAACTCCGGTGAGATCGGGTTGTGGTTGCCGGCTATTGTAATACGCATCGGGGACGGGCAATATACGCAGCACCGTTACAGAATGAGGATACTGGTTATGAAACTTCAATTTGGCTTTAATAGATGGTTCTTTGCTGTCGCGCTACTGCTGGGCAACGTGGCTTCGGCGTTTGGAGAGACCGCCGTGGATGGCGCCGCGCCGGCGCAGCCACCCGAGTATGACTTTAGCGTCATATCGGCCAACAAGGATAAAACCCACCCCTATTATGGCCAGGGATTGGCTCTCGGTTTTGTCGTCAATGGGGTACAAGGTGGCACACTGATCCTGGTGCGCGGGAAGACCTATGAATTCGATGTGAATACCGGCGTCATGCACGACTTCTATTTTTCTACCAAACCTGTCGGCTATGGTACCGGTACGCTGACCAAAGGGGTGCAGGGACAGTTCACCTATAAAGGTGTTGTCACATTCAGCCCTACCGCTGAAACGCCCGATACCATCTATTACGCATGCCGCAATCATAAATTCATGGGCGGCGAGATCCATGTTGTCAACCGCGGCGAAGAGGGCAAGTTCAAGGGTGTGAAATCTGCCTTGAAACCCTGAACACTTGGGCAATGAAATAAAAAACCGCCCTTTAAGGGCGGTTTTGCATTTGGCGGAGAAGGCGGGATTCGAACCCGCGGTGGGGTGTTACCCCACACACGCTTTCCAGGCGTGCGACTTAAACCACTCATCCACCTCTCCGAAAGGGCGCGCAGGATAAACCAGAACAGGCTTTGCTGCAATCAAAAATGGTTCTTCCATTCGCGCAGGGCAGTGAATACGCCGAGCTCGGTAGTGTCGGTCAGGCCGCGCTGTTGCAGGGTGTGGATGATCTCCGCCTGTGTGCAGCGCAGGAAGGGGTTGGTGGCTTTTTCCAGCGCGATGGTGGAGGGCAGGGTGGGCAGGTTCGCCGTGCGCAGTTGCTGCGTGGCAGCGATGCGTTGCTGCAGCGCGGGGTTGGCGGGTTCGCAGGCCAGCGCGAAGCGCAGGTTGGCGGCGGTGTATTCGTGTGCGCAGTACACGCGGGTGATATCCGGCAACTGCGCGAGGCGTTGCAAGGAGTGGTGCAGTTGTGCGGGTGTGCCTTCAAAGTTTCTGCCGCAACCCCCACCGAACAGCACATCGCCGCAGAGCAATATTCCCGGAGCGAGATAGCCGATGTGGTCATTGAGGTGGCCGGGAATCTCAAGGATGGTGAACACGACGTCGAACCGGTCGAGCTTGAGGCTATCGCCTTCGCGCAGGTCATCGGTGATGTGCGGGTTGTTCGGATGTCGCCGCCCATATACCGGCACGTTGTATACTTGACGCAATTCCGCGATGCCGCCGATGTGATCGGCGTGGCGGTGGGTGCACAGGATGGCATTCAGTTGCAAGCCGCGCGTATTCAGGAACTCCATCACGGGCACGGCCTCGCCGGGGTCGACCACGGCAGCATGCTTGTTATCGTGGATGACCCAGATGTAATTGTCCTGTAGCGCGGGGATGGCGGTAATGTCGATCATTGAGCGAGCGGAAATTGGGCGATGCCGAATTGTAAGTCAACTGCAGGAAGTTTGAGCGAATGGTTTGCCACCCCGCAAGGCAGCTATGTGCTGGTTCGCGAACAGGCGTATTTTGATCGCACTGTGAGCGGTATTTTCGGTTATAACGCGCTGCAATTAGGCTTGCCGGAGCAAGATTTTCTGCGCAGCAACCGGATGCCGTTGCGATTCAGCGCTGGGAACAAGGCAGGTAACCATGTGCGCCTGTGCTGCACCGAGCTGCCATTCGACAGTGACAGTCTGGATCTGGTGTTGTTGCCGCACGTTCTGGAATTTGCAGAATATCCCCATCAGATATTGCGCGAAGCTGCGCGGGTATTGAGGCCGGAGGGTAACCTGATCATCAGCGGTTTCAATCCACGCAGTTTGTGGGGTTTACGTCGTGCTCTGGGCAGCAAAAAGGGTTATCCGTGGAGTGGCAATTTCATCGCGCTGCCGCGCCTCAAGGACTGGCTGGCCTTGCTGGATTTCGAAGTGGCGGGAGGTCGTTTTGCCGCATATGCTCCTCCATTCCATACGACAAAATGGCTGGAACGGTTTGCCTTTATGGAGGCGGCGGGCGATCGCTGGTGGGCAGTGAGAGGCGGGGTATATTTTTTGCATGCGGTCAAGCGTGTGCACGGGATGCGGCTGATCAAGCCGCAGTGGAACGAAGGACTGGTGAGCAAACTGCTCCCGGTGGCGCCGAAGATGAATAACAAAATTACCCAGCGTAGCGAGATAGATCCGCAATGACTAAAGACGTCGTCGAGATTTTTACCGATGGTGCGTGCAAGGGCAATCCCGGTGTGTGTGGATGGGGCGCATTGCTGCGCACCAAGGGGAAGGAGCGCGAATTGTTCGGCGGTGAAGAACACACCACCAACAATCGCATGGAGTTGATGGGCGCGATAGCTGCACTGGAGGCATTGAAACGGCATTGCCATGTACGCCTGCACACTGATTCAAAATATGTGCAGCAGGGCATCAGCGCCTGGATACACGACTGGAAGCTGCGTGGCTGGAAGACTTCGAGCAAGAAGCCGGTGAAGAACGAGGATCTGTGGCGCAGACTGGACGCGCTGGCGACGCAACACCGGATCGAATGGGTGTGGGTCAAGGGGCATGCCGGGCACGACGGCAACGAACGTGCAGATGAATTGGCGAATCGCGGTGTTGAAATGATTTCCGAAGAACTTTTGAAGGAACAACCAGCCATTCGACTTGGCGAGCAAACAACACTCGCCAAGTCGCTGGTTATGGCCGGACACCCGCAGGAGGATAGCGATGCGTAAGATCGTGGTGGATACCGAAACAACAGGGCTGGACCCGAAGCAGGGACATCGCATCATCGAGCTGGCGGCTATCGAGCTGGAGGGGCGCAAGGTGTCGCTACGGCGCTTTCATCGCTATCTCAATCCCGAGCGCGAGATCGAGGCGGGAGCGGTTGCGGTGCACGGCCTGACCTATGAGAGGCTGCAGAACGAGGCCAAGTTTGCGGACATCGCGGCCAGCTTCCTGGAGTTCATCGAAGGGGCGGAGCTGATCATACACAATGCGCCGTTCGATATCGGTTTCCTGAATCGCGAACTTGAATTGGTCGGACAGCGGCCTTTGCAGAATGCGGTGGTGGATACGCTCAAGGTCGCGCGCGAGATGCACCCGGGCAAGAAGAACAGTCTGGATGCCTTGTGCGGTCGTTATGCGATCGACAATGCGCATCGCAGCCTGCACGGCGCGCTGCTGGATACCGAACTGCTGGCGGAAGTCTATTTCGCGATGACGCGCGGGCAGGAAAGTCTGCTCGGGGAAGAACGCACGCCCAAGCAGCGCCAACCCGCTGTGTTGAGCACCGATGCGTCGCGACCCAAATTACGCGTGTTGTTGCCCAGCGATGAAGAGCTGGCGTTGCATGCGCAACAGCTCACCGATATCGACAAGGCGAGCAAGGGTACGTGCCTGTGGAAGAAGCTGGAAGAAGCGGTGTGATCATGCACGACCGTTTGCCTGCAAAAAAATACTAAACAAATGCTCGTCACGAGCGGTATCGAATAAATGAAAACAGATGTGATTATTATCGGCTCCGGCGCGGCGGGCATGATGTGTGCGATCCAGGCCGGACTGCGCGGGCGTTCCGTGGTGTTGCTCGACCATGCCAAGAAGCTTGCGGAGAAGATCCGCATCTCCGGCGGCGGGCGCTGCAACTTCACCAACATCAACACCAAGCCGGAGAATTTCATCTCCGGCAATCCGGCTTTCTGCCGCTCGGCTTTGGCGCGCTACACGCCCCAGGATTTTATCGCGCTGCTGCAAAAGCACAACATCGGCTACCACGAAAAAACGCTGGGGCAATTGTTCTGCGACGACGAATCTGAAGCCGTGATCGCGATGCTGCGCGGTGAATGCGAAGCGGCGGGCGTGAAGCGCTTCATGGCGTGCGAGATCGGTGATATCAAGTACTCCCCTCGCCCGCTTGCGGGAGCACCAAAGGCAGGCAATCCGCTAGGGAATAAATCCCCTGCGGAATTGACACGGGGGTCGGGGGAGAGGG
>JBDTPM010000301.1:0-2482 GCA_039932695.1 Gallionella sp.
CTGCCCTTATGTCACGCTGTGGCTGGTGACAAAGCTGTTGCCACCCTGGGAAGACGGCAAGAAAGCGGTCGCAAGTCCGGTTACGTTATCGCGTCCGGCGACAGCGATACCGGCATCTTGATCCGGGCGGCCGGGAGCGGGTTCATCCTTGCATCAAGATGCTGCATGGGGGACTTGATCGGAGGTTCCCTAGTTCCTGCGAGTTTCCAGTGCCTGATCTATGCCGGCTACAAAAGTGGCGAGTTCCTTGTCGGCCCGGGCAAGCAAGGAGTCGATTTCACCGGACTCTCCTTTCTTGATGCTGCTTTCCAATGACGCAGCCAGGTCTTGCAGGGTTATAGCGCCCAGAGTACCTGCGATCCCTCTCAGGGTGTGCGCCAGTCTTTCTGCAGTGTCCCGGTCGTCTGCGGCCAGCGCTTGCCGAATCCTGGCGGCGATATCCCGTTCTTTGATCCGGAATTTGTCGAGAAGCGAGTAATAAAGGGCCACGTTCCTGCCTATCCGGCGAACACTCTCGGCCACGTTGACCCCGGGCAGGTTCGGGAGTGGTTCAGATGCAAGATCCTTATTCGTTTGGACGGCCGCGATGCTCCGGGCAGCCCATGTCGGGCGCACCCATTTCGCCAGCGTTGCTACCAGACGGTCCGGGTCAATGGGCTTGCCTATGTAGTCGGTGATTCCCGCTTCCAGAAATTCATTTTGTTCACTGACCATGACATTGGCGGTCAGGGCGATGACAGGCAACTTGGCGAAATGCGGCATCTTCCGGATCTCGCGGGTGGCGGTCACACCGTCCATCACCGGCATCTGCATATCCATCAGCACGCCATCGAATTGTTCATCTTTCAAAAGTGCGATGGCTTCTTCACCGTTCTCCGCGATGGTCACATCGATTCCAAATCCTTCCAGCATCTCTTGTGCGACCTGCCGGTTTATTTCGTTGTCCTCCACCAGCAACAGGCGTGCCCCGCGGATCAGAAAGATGAGTTCCGGGTTCAACTGGTCGCTGATGATCTTGAACTTGCCTGACGACAGAACATCCCGGCCGGAGACCTTGGTGACGGCATCAAGCAATTTGCTTTGCTGGAATGGTTTCGCCAATATGCCATCCACAACCTGGTTATCCATTTGCAGCATCAATTCATCCTGGTCGCTGGAAGTGATCAGCAACACTTTCGGCCTGAAGCTTAAAAAAGTGATTTCCCTCAATTTTCTGGCCACTTCCATGCCGTTCATCTCCGGAGTCTTGCAGTCTATGACTACCAGACCAAAAGGTTTTCTTTCTTCATTCCCCTTGCGTACCAGGTTCAGCGCATCCTCGGTATTGCCGGCGGTCGCCACATCGAGAGTGAATGCCTCGAGGTAGCTCTTCAGGATTTGCAGGCCGTTCTCGCTGTGATCTACGGCAAGGACACGCAGTCCGCGCAAGTCGCTTAGCGCCGACGGGCTGTAGCTCAACTGTATTTTCGCCTTTTGAAAGTTCGCGATGAAATAGAATTTTGATCCGACCCCGCGGGTGCTTTCAACCCAGATCCTTCCGCCCATCATTTCGACAAGGCGTTTGCTGATAGTCAGCCCCAGGCCGGTTCCGCCGAATTTGCGGGTGATGCTGGAATCTGCCTGGGTGAATGGTTTAAACAGTCTGTTGATTTCATTCTTCGACATCCCGATTCCGGTGTCTTGCACAGTGAAACGCAAAACGACCTGGTCATCCGTCTCCATTTCCAGCGCGACATGAACCATCACCTCGCCCTTCTCGGTGAATTTGACGGCATTACCGGCCAGATTGATCAGCACCTGACTCAACCGCATGGGATCGCCAATCAGAGAAGTCGGTACGTCCGGAGCGGTTTGCATCAGAAATTCGAGGTTCTTCTCCTGGGATCGATTACCCACGATCGTAGACAGATTGCCCATCACCTCTGCCAGATTGAAGGTTATGCGTTCAATCTCCATTTTTCCTGCCTCGATCTTTGAGACATCCAGAATGTCATTAAGTATCTCCAGCAGCGATTTTGCCGAGCCATGGATCTTCTTCAGATAATCGTTTTGTTTCAGTGACATGTCCGTCTGCAAACAAAGATGGCTCAATCCTATGATTGCGTTCATCGGTGTGCGGATCTCATGGCTCATGTTTGCGAGGAATTCATCCTTGATCTGGCTGGCTGCTTCCGCCTGGCTCTTGGCTTCCTCGGCTGCCTTCAGTTTCTGGATCTCACGTTCAAGCTCTTCATTGACCGCCACCAACATCTTGTTCCGGTCCGCCACATTCTTTTCCAGCGCCAGGATGCCGCGTGTGACCAGCAACGTAAGCGCTGCAATGGCGATCAGCATGAGTGCGCCTATTGCTGCGCCCCATTGCTGCGCATGCTCTGATCCTTCAATCGCCCTGCTTATATCATCATGGTAGTCTCGTTCGGTACTGGCCTTGTATGCCAATACCTCCGACAAATATGCGTCGCGCAAAGTCCTCATCTTCTTT
>JBDTPM010000302.1:0-8207 GCA_039932695.1 Gallionella sp.
CTCCCCTTGTCAGGGGAGGAGCAGGTTCGGTTCTCCCCCTGACTGCGGAAGGGTCGCTGCGCAGCAGCGGGGAACCCGCCGGCGTACCCCTTGCGGGTGCAAGGGGGAGGTATAACCAGCGACTTGGCTGTTGTAGTTTGATAGCCTAGTCGAATGGCTAGTAGTTTCATCAGAGGGGGTTTTGGGCAAATTCTGCCTAATGGACAATCTGGGGAAGACGTAGCAATTTTTTCATTTCCCCGCGTCCAGCACTTCACTCAACATGCGCTCCACGCCCGTTTGCCATGCCGGCAGATGCAGATCGAACGTGCGTTGCAGTTTCGTCGTGTCCATGCGCGAATTGTTCGGACGTTTGGCCGGTGTTGGATAGGCAGTGGTTGGTACCGGCTTGATCGCACCGGGCTCTACCTTGAGCGCGATGCCAGCGCGCCGGGCAAACTCGATCACGAAACTGGCATAACCGTGCCATGAGGTCACCCCTCCCGCGACCAGATGGTACAGACCGGAAAGCTCAGGTCGCTGCCGTGCCGTGCGGAGCGCATGGGCGGTGACGTCGGCCAATAAATCTGCTCCGGTCGGCGCACCGAACTGGTCGTTGATGACATTGAGGTTGTCGCGCTCCCGGGCCAATCGCAGCATGGTCTTGGCAAAGTTGCCGCCTCTTGCGCCATACACCCAACTGGTGCGGAAGATCAGGTGCCGGCAACCGGATCGTTGTATGAGTTGCTCGCCTTCCAGCTTGGTAGCGCCATACACGCTGAGCGGCCCGGTAGCATCCGTCTCCGCCCAGGGCCGGTCGCCGCTGCCGTCAAATACATAATCGGTCGAGTAGTGGATCAGCCACGTACCGGCAAGTTTGGCTTCTTGGGCCAGCGTGCCGGGTGCGAGAGCATTGAGGGTGCGCGCCAGGTCCTGTTCGCTCTCGGCCTTGTCCACTGCGGTATGCGCGGCAGCATTGACGATCACATCCGGCGCTACGGATCGAACCGTTTCGGCGATACCCTTCAGATCGGTGAGATCGCCGCACAGCTCCCGGCTGTCGCGACCCAGGGAGATCAATTCACCCAGCGGCGCCAGGCTGCGCTGCAGTTCCCAGCCGACCTGACCGTTCTTGCCGAGCAGCAGGATCTTCATCCCAGATTGTCCATCAGCACAAAACACCGCGTAGGAGCCAGCTTGCTGGCGAAGAAACCTTCGCGAGCAAGCTCGCTCCTACATTGAAAATACAGAATCGCCAACTCCTTCGCCAGCAAGCCTGTCCTGAGCCTGTCGAAGTGGCTGGCTCCTACGGTTAATGGATTTTCCGGGTTCATCAGGCGCGTCCCGCGTAGTTCTTTTCTACCCACTGCCGGTAAGTCCCGGACTGCACATGATTCACCCAGTCCTGATTGTCCAGATACCAGCGCACCGTCTTGCGTATGCCGGTCTCGAACGTCTCGGCCGGTTTCCAGCCCAGCTCGCGCTCGATCTTGCGCGCATCGATCGCATAACGACGGTCGTGGCCGGGACGGTCCGCAACGAAACTAATCTGTTCGCGGTAAGACTTGCCATCGCTTCTTGGACGCAGTTCATCGAGCAGCGCGCAAATGGTATGCACGATATCGAGGTTGGCCTTTTCGTTCCAGCCGCCGACGTTGTATACCTCGCCCAGCCTGCCTTTTTCCAGCACGCGGCGGATCGCGCTGCAATGATCCTTGACGTACAGCCAGTCGCGGATCTGCTGCCCGTCGCCATACACCGGCAACAATTTCTCCGCGAGCGCGTTGACGATCATCAGCGGGATGAGCTTCTCCGGAAAATGATACGGGCCGTAGTTGTTGGAACAGTTGGTGGTCAGCACCGGCAGGCCGTAGGTGTGATGGTAGGCGCGCACCAGATGGTCGCTGGCGGCCTTGCTGGCGGAGTACGGGCTGTTCGGTTCGTAGCGGTGAGTCTCGCTGAAGGCCGGATCATCCTTCGCAAGCGAACCATACACTTCATCGGTGGAGACATGCAGGAAACGGAAATTGTCTTTGGTGACGCCCTCACCCCCAACCCCTCTCCCTACAGGAGAGGGTAGATTGGTCCAGTAGGCGCGCACCTCTTCCAGCAAATGGAAAGTGCCGACGATGTTGGTCTGGATGAAATCTTCGGGGCCGTGTATCGATCGGTCCACATGGCTTTCCGCCGCGAAGTTGACGACGGCGCGCGGACGATATTGAGCCAGCAGCTTGCCCACCAATGCCGCATCGCCGATGTCGCCCTGCACGAAGACGTGGCGCGTGTTGCCTTTAAGGGTAGCGAGATTCTCCAGATTGCCGGCGTAAGTCAGCTTGTCCAGGCTGACCACGCCTTCATCGTGTTGCGCGAACCAGTCCAGTACGAAATTCGAACCGATGAAACCTGCGCTGCCAGTGACTAGGATCATGTCGTTCTACCGCCTCGACCGAGGCTTTCGAAGTTAAAAAGAGCGGGGATTATATTCGATGCGTTTAGGCATTCATACCAGATTGCCCATTAACCACAAACCCCTCCCAACCTCCGCTTGCACCCGCAAGGGGTACGCCGGTGGGTCCCCCGCTGCTATGCAGCGACCCTCCCGCAGTCAGGGGAGGAGCGGACTCGGTTCTCCCCCTGACAAGGGGGAGCAAGAGGGGGTTTTGAGCACATTCCGCCTAATGGATAATCTAGGGAACCTCTGATTAAGTCCCGTTCGTGCCGAGTGTTTTTCGTTCATCCTTCGATACGCCGCGCCAGGCGCGGCACTCAGGACGAACGAAAAATGTATCTAGGCATATTCCCGGGTTAATCAGAGGTTCCCTAGGTTCATACATCATGCACGCTGGTCAGAAGCCCGGCTGCGATACCACTCCGCCGTGGCACGCAAACCCTGCTCCAGCGTATAAGGCGGAACCCAGCCCAGCTCGCTGCGCAGCTTTGCATCACTCACGCGCAACGAGCCGAACAACCTGGCTATCTGTGCCGAGCGCCCCAGCATTGCTGCGGCAGCTCGCAGCAGCGCGGGCGGAAAATAGAACGAGCGGCTGTTGCGCCCCAATGCATCGGCGATCTTTCTCACCAGCAACGCGGTCGAGACATCCTCGCCATCACGCACCAGATACGTCTGGCCCGCTGCCGCAGGATGGGTCGCACAGGCGATCAGCGCATCCACCAGGTTGCCGACATACACCAGGCTGCGTGCATTGTTCGCCCCCGCCAGCGGCAGCGGGACTCCTTTGTCTATCGCGGCCAACAGACTGATGAAATTCCCTTTCACGCCGGGGCCATACACCAGCGGCGGGCGCACGATCACGACTTCCAGACCGGTGTCCCGCGCGATGCGCTGCAAAGCCTGCTCGGCCTGCCATTTCGAGATACCGTAGGGATCCTGCGGTGCCGGCGTATCCTGCTCGGTATAACTGCGCTGGCCGTGTGTCTCCTCGCCGTTCACTTTGATCGAACTCACGTAGACGAACCGCTTCACGCCGGCGCGCGCCGCCTGTTGCGCCAGATTCACCGTGCCGTGCAGATTGACCTTGAGAAATTCCGCCAGCGGATCTGCGGCGGCATCCTTCATCACATGCACCCGTGCGGCGAGATGGATCACCACATCCACGCCATGCAGCGCATTCAGCCAGTCGGTATCGCCATCTATATCTCCCACCGGGACAACTTCCGCGCCCTCCGGCAATTGGGCAGATGAACGCACTGCCCCCCTGACCTGCCACCCCTTGCGAAGCATTGCTTCGCACAGGTATCTGCCAACAAAACCATTGGCGCCGGTCACTAAAAATTTCATGTCTTGCTATCCATGCTTGCTCGCCTCTACACGGGTTCGCTTGTCTGCCAATTCCAAATACAATGCTTTCAATGCGCCATACAGCAGATCTGCGGTAAAAAATTCATCGACCCTTGCTTTTGCATGCAGCCGCATCTTTTTGTATTTGCCCATGTTCTCCAAAAAATCCTTCATGATCCCGGCCAGCGCATCGACATCCCCGGCAGGAAACAGTACCCCCGTTTGCCCGTCCACTATGGAATCGACCAGTCCCGGTATGTTTGAACCGATAGCAGGTACACCCAGCGCTGCGGCATCTATCACGATGGTTCCGAAACCTTCGCGATAGCTGGGCAAACACAGCACATCGCTTATCGCCAGATACAGCTCATGATTTTCCACCTGGCCCACATCAAGAACGTTATTGAAAAGTCCCGGATCGGATTCGAGTAAACGCCCGACCTCGCCGCCTGATTCATCCGGTCCCACAAATAACAGCCGGGAATTCGGATGGATTCTGGAAACCGCCGCGAATGCCCTGAGCATATCGACAGCGCCCTTGTCCCGGGTCTTGCGCGCAATAAATGCAAACACGAAATTTGATTCGTCCAACTCAAACTGCTTGCGCAATTGGCCGGCTTGTTCAGTGAGCGCAGGCAAATCGAACCTCGCAACATCAACCCCCGACAGCGAACCTTTCGATAGGACAGGCAGTGGTCTTCCCGAGTTGGATATCTTGTGCGCATGCAAATATGCCGATTGCGAAGGACTGTCAGTCAAACAGATCGTATTCAACGAATTGATCAACCTGTCCATCCAGTAATAAAACATCCTGGCCGGGCCGGACTTCGTCGCCCAGACTTGTCCGGTAAAAGTATGGATGCGGACAGGGACCCGGCAAATAAAGGCAGCGACGGCAGTCAGCAATCCGGCTTTGGGCATGATCGAATGCACGATATCAGGCTTGCAGGAGATAAAAATCCGGCAAAGCGCGAACAACGCGAACAAGTCCGAAACAAGGTTGATCTTCCGCTCAAGATCGATATCCACCCACCTGACATCGGGGTATGAATCCCCGCACGAAGAAACACCCTGACCAACCACACACACCTCAAAGTCCGCAGGCATTCTGTCAAGCGTGTTAGCCAGATGCCACGGCACAACATAAGATGCCGTAACCACCCTGATGACCTTTAGTTTGGGGAGGCTCACCTCAGGTTGATCCATTTTTCCAATAACGGGCAAGTTCACCGATGCCTTCTTCCATTGAAATCCTGTTCTTGTATCCCAACTCGGACTCGATCCGGCCGGTCCGGTAGATTGTTCTATCGGTAAGCGCATCCACCCTGGATGACTTCAGCGGAAATTCCGGGACCGAACCAGCCAGCGCAACCACAGCTCGCACCAAGGATTCCGGCAATCTTGTTTGCGGTGCTCTTTTTCCCAAAGAAGCGGCGATTATGCCTATGAAATCTTCCAGTGTCCGGTGATCCGAGACTATGTATGCACGGCCATAACCAGACAAACCGGCTGTTGCGCAAAGCACCAGTGCATCGACGACATTTTCCACATGGATGTAATTTGCTGCCGCACCACGCTTGCCAATAAAAAAGAACCATCCTCTATCTATCATCCTGATCAACTGAAAAAGCGATTGATTCGGCATATCCGTTCCGTAGACATTGGATGGCCTCAGCAGGACGCACGGCAGATTCTGTTTCTCTGTGGCTGCGCACACCAGCTTGTCCGACCTTGCCTTGGATCTTTCATACGCGTTAACCGGGCTGATTCCGGAATCTTCACGGATATCGCCATGCAGACTGCTGCCGTATACGCCTGTGCTGCTCAATTGCACCCAACGTCCTATTTCACCGCTGGCAGCTTCCAGCAGATTGGCAGTGCCCCGCACATTGGTGTTTTCCATCTCTGCTTCATTACGCAACTCGGCGGCACAGTGATACAGCACATCCGCACCGTGCACGAATTTGCGCAACTCATCGATAGAAGAACCAAGATCACCTGTATGAGCGACAGCGCCACGCATATCATCTGCCGCATTTCGCCGGGTCAGATAGCGAACCTGATCCCCGCGTGCAACATGCCTCGCTATCAGATGTTTGCCTATGAACCCTGTACCACCGGTAACAGCAACAATCACAAGTGTTCTCCAAAATAAGCCAGGCTGGTCAGTGTAATAACACTACATATGGAGGATGATTTAAGGAAATGCTGATTAAGTCGTCATCCCCGCGAAAGCGGGGAACCAGTTTGTTGGTTTGACTGGGTTCCCGCTTTCACTAAAAGTAGGCAATTTGCTGCTCGGCAAGCCGAGTGCAAAGTTGACACCGCGGGAACGACGAATAAAACTTAATCAGCGCGTCTTTAAAACCGATTCAACAATATCAGCAATCGCAGCAAAAGGTCATCCGGCCATTTCTGCCGCCAGATATCTTTGGATAAGGCCAAATGGATACGACGAAACAATGACGACTTCGCCGCAACGAAGTTATCCAGGACATTCCGGTTGGACAAGGGAATACTGCCATTGAATATATCCAGCAGGGACGACGCCTGCTCACTCATCCACCTGTGTCCGTCACCGCCGCCAAAGAACCTGCGGTACTTTCTCGATAACTGCGCAAAGCCGCTTGCGGCAACGCCTATGGCGTTACTGCCATGCTGGCGATATTTGAGGGTAACTTCCGCATCGTAAATAACCTCGCCAAAACAGGACACGGCCAGATAACACCACCAATCATGTATCACCACCCTGGTTGGCAGATTCGCACAAACAAGATCGATGGCTTTCCGGTTGAGCACCATCGTACAGCCGATGGCAACGCTTTCCACCAGCGCGTTGGCAAAGCCGACTTTCCCCGGCAGCTCCGTATAACCGATATGCATCAGATTCTCGTCAACCAGCTCCGCTCTGGAACAATACAGCGCAGGACGATCAGCTGCGGTCGCAGTCAATTTCGAAACTGCGCGCGCGATTTTATCCGGATGCCAGACATCATCCTGGTCGCAAAATGCGACAAACTCAGTATCGGTGGACGCCGCGCTTTTCAACAACTCGAAAAAACTCAGCGCCGGACCCAGGTTGTTATGCCCTTCAAGTATCTCTATCCGGCCGTTTGCACGCTCACCTTCCAGCAGTGCTCGTGTTGAATCAGACGAACCATCGTCGCGTACCAATATCCGGATGTTCGGGCAGGTTTGCCCGTACAAGGAATCGAGCTGCGCTTGAAGGAACTTTCTTCCGTTATAGGTGGAAAGCAAAACCGTGACGCGACTGGGCCTGGATACTTCTGGCGTCATTGACTATCTCCAGCGGCTGCCACCAATTCTGTGGCCATATCCTCAAGGGAAATCGCCTCAATATCAGTTGCAATGCGGTAGCGTTCCGCTCCAGGGTAGACGACGAACTTTCGAGCAGGAGCAAGGTCTGCGCAGGCGGCATGAAACCCCCTCTCCAACTTGGGGGCAAGGCTGCGCTTGATCTCGATGGCCCACAGACTCCCATCCGGCCATGACAGCAACAAATCAACCTCTGCTCCGCCGCTGGTACGGTAAAAATAGCCCTGCGCTTTAGTTGAGACACAGGCAAGCAGGTTTTCGATCACGAAGCACTCCCAACTTTGCCCGACAACGGGGTGGGCGAGTAATGCTTCCTTGTCAGATATATTAAGCAATGCATGAACAAGGCCACTGTCACGCACATAGACCTTGGGCGATTTAACCAGCCGCTTGCCCAGATTGGCATGCCAAGGTTGCAGACGACGCACGAGCAGCAAATCAACCAGTAGATCGAGATATCCGCCGGCAGTTTTAACATCCACGCCGAGGTTGCGGGCGAGCTGCGCTGTGTTGAGCAACCCTCCCTGATTGTGTGCCAGCATGCCCCAGAAGCGGCGCAAGACTTCAGTGGCAATGCGCGGGCCAAACTGCGGAATATCCCGTTCCAGATAGGTGCGAATAAAATCCTGCCGCCAGCGCAGGCTTCGTGTTGCGTTGGAAGCCAACAGACTTTCCGGAAACCCCCCGCGCACCCATAGATCGTCAATCGGCAGTTCTCGTGTTTCCAACACATTAAAAGGCGCGAGTTCCAGATAGGCGATACGACCTGCCAACGTCTCACCGGATTGCTTGAGCAAATCGAGCGAGGCGGAACCCAACAGCAAATATTGCCCGGATCGTCTTCCGACCCTGCGTCCCCGGTCGATCATACCGCGCAGAACCGGGAAAAGGCCTGGGGCACGGTGAACTTCATCCAGGATGACCAGCCGGCCCTGATGGTCCGCAAGATAAAGCTCGGGCTGGGCAAGTTTAGCGCGGTCCTGCTCGGATTCGAGGTCAAGGTAGAGCGCGTTGTGGATCTTCCCGATCTCCAGTGCCAAGGTAGTCTTGCCCACCTGACGCGGGCCGAGCAGCGCCACGGCAGGCGAATGAG